>CAJUQB010000025.1 GCA_910588285.1 uncultured Lachnospiraceae bacterium | reverse complement strand
AAAATAATTTTCAGCACTTTTCACAATGATTTAGAGGGGGGAGTGAACAGTAACATCTCAATCTATTTTTAAAGCAATACTCCATGAAATAAAATTGGAAAAGTGAAATTCTCTATGTAAAAATAATAAAACGATGAGTAAGATAGAAAAAAAGGGGGACATGATATGTTAAAAGTAAAAAAAATAATGTTGGACAATTGCCAAAATCTATGCGGGGTTATGAAGCTTCCATTGATCAGCTGGGAGATGGATTGTGATGGGAGAAATATTTGCCAAATGGCCTGTCGGATTCAAATAAGCACGAGTAAGGATTTTATGGAAGTACTGTTAGATACCGGAATGGTAGAATCTTCTGCTTCTGTTAATGTAGAAATAAATGCAATTCCCTTAAAATCCCTGACAAGATATTATGTCCGGGTTATGATTGCAGATAATTTGGGAGAAATAAGTGAATTCAGCCATCCGGCAAGCTTTGTAACTGCACTGCTGGATGGAGCTTCGGAAGGCAGTTTTATTACCATTGAAAAGGAAGAAGATCTGAAAAGTACCAGGGGAATTTATCTTAGGAGGAAATTTCAGATTTCAAAAAAAGTGAATCGTGCTTATGCTTGTGCCAGCTCCTTGGGATTGTATCATATCTATTTCAATGGGAAAAAAGCAGGAGATGCACAGCTTGCGCCGGGATGGACCTCTTATCGTAAACGCTTGCTCTATCAGGTCTATGATGTTACGTCAATGCTCCTGAAAGGAGAAAATGTGATAGGGGCCAGTTTGGGGGCCGGGTGGTATAAGGGAACAATGGGGTTTTATGAAAAAAAGAATAACTATGGAAAAAATGCCGCATTCTGGAGCCAGCTGCATATTTTTTACGAAGATGGCAGCCGGGAGCTGTTACTGACAGATGAAAGCTGGGAAGGACATTGGTCTCCGGTAATCTCTTCCGAGATCTACAACGGCGAATGCTATGATGCCCAAAAGGAAATACCGGGCTGGAGCCTGCCAGGGAACAGCTATCCATTTACAAAGGTCCGGTGTGTTTCCTTTCCATTGGAGGTTTTGGAACCCCAGCCGGGGGGATATGTGAAGAAAATGGAAAAGCGGAAGGCGGAGAGAGTTTTTGTGACACCAAAGGGTGAAACCTGTATTGATTTCGGGCAAAATATGGCCGGATGGGTAAAAATGAAAGTACAGGGCAAGGCAGGGGATTGTTTAAGCTTACATTTTTTTGAAGTATTGGATCATGAGGGAAATGCGTATTTTGAAAATCTAAGGGATGCGCGCCAAATGGATTGCTACCTCTGTGCCGGAGGTGAAGAAACAGAATATGAGCCATTTTTTACTTTTCACGGATTCCGTTATGCAAAGGTGGAGAGCTGGAACAGGGCTGTAGTTCCGGAGGATTTCACTGCCTATGCTGTTTATTCAGAAATGGAGCAGAAGGGAAGCTTTCATTGTTCCAATGCTTATGTGAACCAGTTGTACCATAATACAGTTTGGAGTATGAAAAGTAATTTTATTGATATTCCTATGGATTGTCCACAAAGAGATGAACGGTTAGGATGGACAGGGGATGCACAGATTTTCTCACGGACGGCAGCGTATTTGATGGATGTCAGCGGTTTCTTCCGAAAATGGCTGAAGGATGTGGCAAAGGAACAGAATGAGGAAGGGGGAATTCCACATGTTGTTCCGGATGTTATTACGGGAAAAGTATCGGCTGGAGATTTGTTTGAACAGGGAACCGAATCAGCAGCAGGATGGGCAGATGCTGCAGTTATCATCCCCTGGAATTTGTATTTGCAGTATGGCAGCCGCCAGATGCTGGAAGAACAGTTTCCATGTATGAAGGCCTGGATTGATTTTATGAGGAACCATTCAGAGAATTATGTCTGGAGCTATCAGCTCCAGTTTGGGGACTGGGTTGCACTGGATGCATGTGAAGGAAGCTATTTTGGAGCTACGCCGGTAGAATTGACATCCATGGCATATTTTGCATATTCCACCGGGCTGTTTGTGAAAATGGCCAGAGTGCTTGGATATGAGAAGGTAGTTCAGGAGTATGAGGCGCTCTATCAAGCCATTCGTCATGCATTCCAGGAAAGGTATTTTACGGAAGACGGGGATATGACTGTATTGACCCAGACAGCGCATGTTCTTGCGTTGCATTTTGATCTGGCACCGGAAAAATGGAAAAAGAAAACAGCAGCACATCTTGTGCAGCTGATCGAGAAGGAACAGGGACATCTGGTCACCGGATTTATGGGCACACCATATCTGTGTTTTGCGCTCAGCGATTCTGGATATGTACAGGAGGCCTATGAATTACTTTTAAAAGAGGATTTTCCATCCTGGCTCTATCAGGTTAAAATGGGAGCCACTACCATCTGGGAGCATTGGGACGGGATACGGGAGGATGGGAGTATGTGGGATCCGGAGATGAATTCCTTTAACCATTACTCTTACGGATCAATAGTAGAATGGCTCTTTAGACGGATGGCCGGAATTGAAATAAAAGAAGAACAAGGTGTGAGAAGATTTGTGATCGAACCGTTTGTAAATATGCTGATTCCAGAAACTGAGGCGTCTTATCAATCAGAATATGGAGAGATCCGATCTTATTGGAAAATCCAGGATGATCAGGTTGATGTATGCGTTACAATTCCCCACAACTTAACAGCGCTTATTCGTATCCATGGAAAACAGATGCTTCACAGTGACGGATTAGTTTTTGCAGAAAATGGAAATATATTTGAGACAGAGGCAGGATCCGGTGTATACAATTTCTGCTACAAGAGAAAATGATGGAATAGTCCATGTTGGTCGTGGGATAATTTATGTACAAAAAAATGAAAAAGGATACAATAAAGATATCAAACAAATAAAGGAGGAAATTACTATGAAAAAAAGAAGAAAGCTTTTGGGTGCATTGCTGTGTACCGTATTGTCGGTGTCAATGCTTGCAGGATGCGGTTCAACAGAAGCAGGGGATCCGCCTGCAGGAGAAGAATCAGACTCAAATACAAATTCTGATCAGGAGCAGGTACAGAAACCGGAAGAAGATATCAGGACAATTTCGTTGCTGGCCTATTCGGATATGGAGCTGCCGGGTCTGGAGGCAGTGTGCGAATTGGCAGAAGAGAAGTTGGGGATTCATGTGGATATTGAGATTGTTTCGGCAAATGATGAAATAGTTCAGGTACGGGCTGCTGCCGGAGAATTAAATGATGTGGTACTTATGAATTCCGGTGCGGTTCTTTCTACCGTTCATCCGGAGGAATACTTTATGCCACTGAATGACGAGGCTGAGATTATGGAAAAGCTGGACGAAAACTATATCCAGTCCGTAACATTAGACGGGGTTACATATGGAATCCCACAGGCATCTTCCCAGGCAGGCTGTGTCCTATATAATAAAGAAATATATGAAAAATATCAGCTTGAGGTTCCAAAGACCTGGGATGAATTCGTGAACAATTGTAAAGTATTGGAAGAAAATGGAGAGACACCACTAATCGGGGCCTTTGGTGATGCATGGACCAGCCAGGTTCTGATGCTGGGAGATTTTTATAATCTCAACGCTGCAGACCCGAATTTTGTAGAAAATTATTCGGCAGGAAAGGCAAAATATGCGGAAAATGATAGTGCATTAAAATCCTTTGCCAAATATGAGGATGTTCTGGATTTCTATAATGAGGATTATCTGTCCACAACCTATGATGACGGATGCCAGAAGCTGGCAGACGGAGAAGGAGCACATTGGATTATGCTGACACAGGTACTGGGAAATATTTATTCTCTGTATGGAGAAGAGGTTACCAATAAAATTGGGGCATTCGCAATTCCGTCAGATGATGCGAATGTGAACGGATTAACTGTATGGATGCCTAATTCCGTTTATGGGAATAAGCAGTCTGAAAATGCAGATGCTGTACTGGAATTTATGAAATTTTATTTGTCTGATGAGGCCTTGAATGCATTTACAGCGGCGCAGCCGCCGGTAGGACCCTATTGTGTAAAGGGATATGAGATACCGGATGATGCTTATGAAGCAGTCCGTGTTGATATGCAGAGCTATTTTGACCAGGGGACAATTTGCAGCGCTATGGAATTTATGACATCTGTAAAGGGCAATAATGCGGAAAAAATCTGCCAGGAGGTTGCAAGCGGCTTGACAACAGGTGCGGAGGCTGCCGAAAAATATGATGAGGATTCCTATAAGTGCGCAATTCAGCTGGGACTTGACTGGGAGCGGTAAACATCATAAAAATGGGACAAGCCGTTGCAGGCTGCTAACGTCTTGTCCCATACAACGGAGGCAGATATGAATAAGAAAAAAATATATCCTCTGGCTTTTGTCTGGCCGGCAGTTATTATTTTTGTTGTGCTGTTCGCTGTGCCGACGGTGATTTCTTTTTATTTCAGTTTTACGATCTGGGATTTGAAAAATACGGTATGGTGCGGCTTTGATAATTATGTAATGTTTGTAAAGGATGCCGCACTCTCAGCAAGCGTATTAAATACTGTTATTTATGCGATATTTACCTGCGGGCTGAAGGTGGCTCTGGGATTTTTGATAGCAGTTTTCCTTACCAGTAATATCAGAACAAAAAGCTTTATTCGTTCGGTTGTTTTTTTTCCTACTTTGATCAGTTCCGTGGCGGTTGGTATCATGTTCAAAGCAATCCTGCACCCTACAAAGGGTATCCTGAATACGTTTCTCAGCCTGTTTGGCATTGGAAACATTGATTGGCTGGGAAATGTGAAGCTGGCATTGGGTTCTGTAATCGCAGTAGATGTATGGAAAGGATTGGGGATTGCGGTGGTTATTTTTATTGCCGGGATTCAGTCCATAGACAGGAGCTATTATGAATCGGCACAAATCGATGGAGCGTCTGCATTCAGTCAGGTTCGCTACATTACCCTTCCTTTGTGTAAAGCGGCCCGCAACTCTGTTGTTACTCTTGCATTTATAGAAGGAATCCGATCCTTTGAATTGATTTGGGCAATGACAAAGGGCGGTCCCGGCTTTACCACAGACGTGCTGGCCTCAACGATTTATAAGCAATATGCTTCTGGGTATTATGGATTATCCACAGCAGGGAACGTATTAATGCTTTTAATGGTTGTATGTCTGGCATTTCCTCTTCAGAAGCTCTTGAATCGTGGAGGTGTGTATGAGTAAGAAAAAAATACAGAAGATTGCCGGAACGATTTTGGGCCTGGCAGGTGCAGTTATCCTCTTTGGAATACCTTTTTATTTTATTTTGGTAAATTCTTTCAAGGATCGGAAGGGAGCAAATCAGCTGACCATAAGCCTTCCAGAGATTTTTCATTTTGAAAATTATCTGGAAGTGATTCAGAATAATAATTATCAGTTAATTTTGGCCTTTAAAAATAGTATTCTGATCACGCTGGGTACGGTTATCGTATTGATCCTCACCGGCTCTATGGCCGGATATGTACTTCAGCGCCGGAAGGATCGGATCACCGGCTTTTTATCAAAGCTGGTATTATTGGGACTGATGATTCCAACTGCAATCCTGCCAACTGTTTGGGTGCTGCAGAAAATAGGAATCTATAAGACCATGTTTTCTATGATCATGCTGGAGGCTGCACTGAATATATCATTTACAATCATGCTGTATCAGAATTTTATGGAGACGATACCAGTAGAATTGGAGGAGGCTGGGTTTATTGACGGAGCCAGCACAGTGAAAATGTTTCGGCGCATTATTTTTCCATTGTTGAAACCAGTTTCTGCAACGGTTATTATCATTAATGCAGTGAGTGTATTTAATGACTTTACCACCCCACTATACTTTTTTCCCGGAAAACAGAATGCAACGGTGCAGCAGACATTGTATAATTACATTGGGCAGTTTGCAAGCTCATATCACCTTCTGTTTGCAGATGTGATTGTGATTGTAATTCCCATGTTAATCTTATTTTTGTTTTTTAATCAACGAATTGTGGAAGGAATGACAGCAGGCTCCGTGAAGGGATAGCGGAAAGGGGAGCAATGAATTTCAGGACAAAAATGACATGGATCTTTGTAGCATTTATTATGGCAATTGCTTTGGGTATCGGAATTTTTTATTATCAGCTGGTAAATCGCCAGTATGTGTCAGAAAATCGTCAGATGCTGGAGTTTTACGGGAAAACTATATCCGAAAATATGGATCATAATATTGATTTCATGCTGGAGGGGATCAATTATATCCTGTCGTCGCCAGATGTCCTGGATTCATTGCATGTAATGATGTCTTATCACACCAGCGCTTCGGTGTCCGAATATTATAGGCAGGATGCCATACGGATCATTAACAAAAGCATCTATACAAGCTATATCAATGCAAATTTTTACCGCATTATCATTTTTAACAGATACGGAGATATCCTGGCCAACAAGAATTATGGCGTGACAGCCGTTGATCTGCATAGGGATATACAAGAACTGCCATGGTTAGAGCAATGTAATGAAAACCGAAGCGCCACTGTGATTATTGGGAAGCATAAAGACGACTGGGGCAGCAAAGAAAATCCTATGGTCTATTCTGTAGTAAAAAAATTGTATGGATCTACAGAGACATATATTGAAATCCAGGTTTTAGCAGAAGAGACTTTGGGAAATCTTGATGTGGAAAATCAGCATATGGAAGTAGCTGTTTTTAATCCGGATAAGCAGCCGATGATTGAGCTTGCAGGAGAGGAAGATTATTCTTTTCAACAGTATTCCCAGCTGGAAGAAGGAATATATGAAGAATCTGGAAAGCGGATTTTGGTATGCCAAACCCCGAAATACGGGATGACAATTGTAGTAGCCCAGGATAATGAAGCCTTTTTATCCAGGAATTTAGAGATTATTAAGATCACACTGTCCATTATAGCCATATTTGCGGCTGCTTCTATGCTCTATGTTGCATGTTCCGTCCGATATCTGACAAAGCCGATCTATGAGATGAAAAAAATGATCGATGAAACGGAACTCAGTAATCTGGATGATCCCAAACGGATAGAATTGCCTGTAAACGAGCTGGAAGCATTAAATTATTCATATCGAAGATTATTGGAACGGCTGCGGGAACAAATGATAAAGGAACAGAAGATGGCCGTGATAAATCTTCAGGCACAGCTGGATATCCTGCAGGCTCAGGTAAATCCCCATTTTATTTATAATGTACTGAACGTGATTTCAAGCCGCGGGATGCTGAGCGGGGATGAGGAAATCTGCAACCTATGCGGAAGCCTGGCCTCTATGCTTCGTTATACCACCAATACAAAAGAACGTAATGCAGCCATACAGGAAGAATTATATTATGTGGAAAAGTATTGTTATTTGTTGAAATCAAGATATTCCCATAAGATAGAAGTGGAAATCGTGATTGCAGAGGATATGAAGAAAATCGTAATACCTAAAATGGTTTTGCAGCAGATTATTGAAAATTGTGTGGAACATGGATTCTGTGAAGATATGCTGGTTCTGGAAATAGGGGTCAGAGGAGAAAGGATCAAGGAAGGATGGCAGATCAGCATACGTGATAATGGGAACGGATTTCAAGAGGAAAAAATAGAGGAGCTTTACCAGCTGTTTCAGCTGATTGAGGATCAGCTGAATAATGAAGAGGAGCTTTATGAATCTGAAATTGGCGGAATGGGGCTGGCAAATTCTTATGCCCGGATGTTTTTTATGTTTGGAAAACAGTTTTCCATGAAGCTGGAAAACCGAAATGGTTCTGAAGTGACGCTTTTGGTGAAAGAAGGAGAAGACAGTAATGTATAAGGTGTTACTGGTAGATGATGAACCGGCATCTATTAGCTTGATGAAGACAATTATAGAAGGATGTCAGGGATTTTCTGTGATAGGGATTGCAGAAAGCGGGCATCAATGCTTAAAACGAATCGAAGATGAGCAGCCGGATATTGTGATTACTGATATCAAAATGCCTGGAATGACTGGCGTAGAGTTGGTAAAGCAGATTCATGAGGCCTATCCGGATATCATCATGCTGGCTGTCAGCGGCTATTCTGAATTTGAGTATGCGAAAGCTATGCTGAAATATGGGGTGATGGATTATCTGCTGAAGCCAATCGTACCATCAGAGATGCGGGAGGTGATGGAGCATGTAAAAAAACAGGCAGATTCTTTGTACCGGATGAAAAGAAATAGAATTCTGCATCAACGGGATCATGTGAATCATGAAGAAGTTAAGCAATATTTTCATTATCCTTTTTACAGTGGGATATTAATTCGAAAAAACGGTCTTCCCAGACGATTTGAGGAAAAGGCCAATGAAGAGATTTTTCAGGAAATGAACGATATTTTCTATTTTGGCCGTGATAAAATGGAGACCTTATATCTTTTCCCTTCCGATATTTTGGATCAGGATATCGTAGAAAGTATTCTGAAAAAGGAAAAGGAGGATGCAGGGTATATTACGGCAATTATGACAAAGGCTCCTATTCCGGTAGAAGAGCTGATGGAAATAATTAAAAATATGTATTGGCTCTTGGATACCCGGTTGGTAAATGGTGTTGATCAGATCATATATCTGGAGGAATATGGGCGGGAGGAAGGAAAGAAAAGCCAATATAATATAAAAAAGATGCTGTCAAGGTTTGAAAGCTTTATGGATGAGCAGCGGAAAGAGGAGGCCAAGAAGGAGTTGGATAGGCTTACCGCCTATTGGGAAAGTATTGAGATTTCCCAATGGGTATTGGAGCGGATTGTGGATTATATCATGGTTCTGTGTGCCGATCTTATGGAAAATATATCATGGGATGCAGGAGCTAAAAATGTGTATGATGATTTGTTTTATTCCCAGAACAGCATCCATGATATTATGACAGAGGTGAAGAATACTATTTTTCAGAAGAATGGGGAGACAGAGAGCGTTAAACTGGATACGCCGGAATTTTTTCAGTCCATTACTAGATATTTGGAAAATCATATCAGTGAGAATATGACCCTGAAATCCATTGGAAAGGAATTTGGAATATCCCAGACCTATCTGGGTACTTTGTTTTGTAAATACAATCATAAGCCTTTTAGTCATTATCTCATGGAGCTTCGTCTGGAAAAAGCAAAGAAGATCTTTCAGGTTGACTCGGATCTATTGATCAAGGATGTGGCATCTATGACAGGATACCGTGATCAGTTTTATTTTAGCCGTATTTTCCGGTCCTATACAGGAATGAGTCCCACAGAGTATATTGAATTTGTAAAAAATAATAAAGAAGCGTCGAAAAAAGGAGAAACAGAAAATGAGAGTGGCGGGAATCGGGGATAATTGTATCGATATATATGAAAAGCTTGGGAAAAAGTATCCTACGGGAAATGTCGTGGATACGATTATAAATCTGCAGAAGCTTGGAATTGCGGCTTCTATTATCAGTACGATTGGAAATGACAGCCATGGAAAATGGATGCAGAGGACACTGCAGTCAGAAAGGGTTGATATCAGCCATCTAAAGGTGAAGGAAGGGAAAACAGCAATTACCTATATGGATATAGAAGAGAACGAACGGATACACGGCAATTATGTAGAGGGAGTGGTAGAACATATCTTGTTTGATAAGGAGGATATCGCATTTGCGGTATCCCATGACCTGGTACATACAGCCCTGTGGGGAAGGGCAGAGGGAACGCTTCCGGCTATTGCAGCGGCAGGGGTGCCAATTTCCTTTGATTATGGGGATCGGTTGGTATATGGCATTTTGCATGGGTTTTCCATTGAGGAATGCTTGAAAAAAGGTGCGGCAATAGCAGCATCTGTGGTTGCGGTATTTGAACCATGGGTAAAGGAGAATAAGAGATGTTTATAGATATGCATGTCCATCCGGCATTTTATGAGCCAATCCAGGCAGAGCCGGAAAGAGAAGAATTACGGCATCAGACATTAAATATTTATAAAAATGGTACGGCATTGCTGGAGCATGTGTTTCATCAAATGAAATGTGCAGGGCTGGATCGTCTTTGTCTGCTTCCGCAGGATTACCATACCCTTCAGGGTGGGCAGGTATTGGTAAGCAATGAGGAGATAAAAAGGCTCGTTGACATGGCGCCGAATTATTTTATTGGGTTTGCAAGTGTGGATCCACATGATCCACATGCGCCGGAGCAATTGGAACGGGCATTTACAGATTTACATCTAAGGGGATTGAAGCTTCACCTGGGGCGTCAGCATTTTTATCCTTCGGACGGAATAGCAGAGCCTTTGTATGAGATATGTGAGAAATATGATAAGCCTATTATATTCCACAGTGGTTTGTCCTGGGAGGATGATACATTCACGAAGTACTGTAGGCCGGACGTGTTCGAAAAGACAGCAGCCGCTCATCCAAAGCTCCGTATGTGTCTGGCCCATTTTGGGTGGCCCTGGTGCAGGGAAACAGCTATGCTGATGCTAAAATATCCGAATGTATATACAGATACAGGAGCCCTTTATTTTGACTGCGCCAGAGAGTTTTATTAGCAAATGATGACAAAGGACGTTCCAATGACATGGATTGACAGAAGCCTGAGGCATCAAGTCATGTTCGGAAGCAATAATCCGCGCTTTGAACAAATCCGAATGGCGCAGGCTATTGAAAATTTGGGATTCCGTGAGAGCACTCTGGAGCTTATACGCGGCCGGAATGCAGTTGAATTTTTAGGCGGACTGCCAGAAAGGAAGCAGAAAGTATGATGTACCTGGAATCATTTTCAATATTGACAGAGGACTATCCTTATAGCCATGCCAGGATGTTAAAGGAATATGGGAGCACGGCGGGAAATCCAACAGGGCACTTAAGATCAATGATTGTAGGGAATCATTGCCATGTTCCGGTGTTTGATGGGAAATTGACCGCAGGCAGTGCACAGGAAATTTACTTTTGTGAGTTTGACGGACCTGCCCAAAGAACCATTCAGGTAATGGTGCAGGGAGAAAACTGATGCAGATTGGAATATTTACCAGTGGTTACCAGAGGTATCCTCTCAGACAGGCTTTCATAGATGGAAAAAGATTTGGTTATGATTATGTTGAACTGTGGGGTGGAAGGCCTCATGGATATCCCTACGATCTGAAAGCAGGAGAACTCAAAGAGGTTCTGACATTGGTGGATTAATATGAGATACCGGTTGCTGTATATACCCCAGAGCATAATGGATATCCCTACAATTATATGATAGGCAGTGATCTTCAGTGGAAGGATACTATGGGGTATCTGGAAACCGCATTGGAAATGGGAAAAGCTGGATCATAAAATTTTGCTGGAGCCTCTGACACATTTTGAAACAAATGTATGCACCAGCGCAAATGATTTGACGGAGATTCTTGATCGCATCCAGTCGTCCTATTTAGTGGGTATGTGTGATATTGCGGTTCCGTTTGTGGAACGAGAGCCAGTGATAGATTATGTGATAAAGCTGGGAAGCAGGATGCAGCACTTACATCTGGTGGACAGCAATGGTATAGATGAGACACATCTTCTTCCAGGAGAAGGAAAAATACTGATGCCAGAGCTGCTGGCAGAGCTAAAAAAACATGGGCATGGTTGTATTTCCACGCAGCAGCGAGGGTGTACTGGCATTGTCCGGACAGTCTAAACTATTTCAATTTGCCTTTATGTTCATAAATATATGCGGCTATGATTACCAAAACCATTATCGCAATGGTTATAAATACCGGCCACGTTTTTTGGTAAATCACACCGATCAATGAAGGAATACAGGAAATTGCAAACCCCAAGCTTCCCAATCCAATAAGGCGGGATACCTTCTCAGGATCATATTTATCGCGGCTGATACTTTCTGAAAAAGCATTATCTCTATTTATCAAAAAATAGTAGGCTAATATTAACAGGAAAACAATCCGGATTAATATACTTACAATCTTTTGATTCATCATACTCATAATAGCCCTCCCAGAAGAAACTCGAAATATTTACGACCAGCTAACAACGTCAAAAGCTGAATATGGAAATACTTCATTATGGAACCATACAGCAAGTGCCTGCGTTCCCCAATCATTGGGCGTATATCCCTCATAATATGTATTACCCTTAAAAGCTCTATGAGCAGGGGTGCGGCATATGGGGGCAGGATTTTTCAAAAAGGATGATCGAACTGGCCAGTGCCAAAATGCAGAATGCCCATTTATATCAAGGGGACTTCTCCCAAAGTCTGGCGGAACCTATCCTGCAGAATCGTTATGATTTTATCGTTTCAACATATGCACTGCACCATCTGACGGATGAAGGCAAGGCCGCAATGCTGCGTTCCCTGCAGGGCCTGCTTAAGGAGGATGGGGTTCTTCTGATTGGAGACGTGGCCTTTGCCAACAGGGCGGATCTGGTACGCTGCCAGGAAGAAGCCGGTGAGGAATGGGATGATGACGAAATTTATTTTGTGTACGATGAGATAAAAGAGGTGTTTCCAACAATGAAATTCGAGCAAATTTCTTCTTGCGCAGGCTTGCTGTCATTGGCTCGGTAAACAGTATCAGATGATTATGAAGTATGGAATCTAATGAAGTATGTCTATGATTACACAATATCTAAAGAGATTATTTTTTACAGAAATAGGAAAATATGTCAGGGCTGAATATAAAAGTAATAATCAGGTATTGTGACAGGTATTGTGATAATAACAGTTCTTCTGGGGATAGGGGGATTTGCAGAAAGTATCCTTTTCTTAGGTTTGATAGTTTTGTTATCAAAATCTGTTTTTCTTCTGGATCAGTTTGATGAGGATAAATATTCCGCTGCACTAAGGCTGTCATGCCTGAACAATGAGCTTGCTAAATTTTCGGGAAAGGATAGCTGTATTATTACCGACGGCGGGAAGAATTTATCTGGAGGACAGGCCATAAGGATTCAGCTTGCAAGAGCAATTTATCAGGATAGCGATATTATTCTCCTGGATGATGTACTGAATTCCATTGATATGGAAAACCGAAGCTTTCTGATTCAAAATTTGATTAAGGAATTTTGGAATCAGAAAATTTTGGTGATGGTTACGAATGACCAAATGCTTATTGATCTCGCAGATGAACATTATTGTATGGAGAATGGAAGCCTGATAGCAAATAAGTATCTCGTTTTAAATAAGCCGTTGGAGGTATTACAAGTAAATTGCAGCTGCTTGAGTAAATCGGAACGTTTATCTGTGGCATTGGCAAGGGTTTGTTTGAAGAATCCGGATGTTTTACTATTAGACGAAAGTATTGCAAATGTAGATGATGACACATGGGAGAGAATTAAGCTGTTAATGGAATCCAGGTTTGCAGAGAAAACAGTGTTATCAATCTCACATAATAATAATGATGATAATTTATATATTAGAAAAATAGTTCTTATGTAGAATCTGAGAATAAGGAGAAGTGATTTAAGACGATTTCCAAGCTGGCACAAGAGCTGGAAATGAAGCTCTTTGGTTACTTTTCACAGGTCAGGAATGCGCACTAGCTGCGCAGGGTCTGCCCCAACGAAGCGAGGGTATTCCGTGAGAACATGATTCAGGAGTGGGGGCGATTTTTGCGTAGCAAAACTTTAAATATCGCTCCGAATCATTGCTATGAGCGACCCCTCGGGCCGTGAATAGTAATACGCTCTGAAAGCTGGCTTTTTTATCACATCGCCGGGCTTGACGCGAGCATATGGTGTGATATAATAAAAAATATGAAAACAAAAATAATTGAGATAAAAGATATCATGCAGCAGAAGGCAGATTTGACAGAAGCATCATCCATCATCCGTTCCGGGGGCCTGGTGGCCTTCCCTACAGAGACAGTATACGGCCTGGGGGCTGACGCTCTGAACCCGAAGGCGTCAAAGCGGATCTATGAGGCCAAGGGCCGTCCCTCGGACAATCCGCTGATTGTACATATTGCAAGGCTTTCCGATCTTGAGGCCATCACTGCCGGGATTTCGGACAAGGCGCTTCTGCTGGCAGAGCGGTTCTGGCCGGGGCCTCTTACCATGATATTTCAGAAGAATGATACAGTGCCTCTGGAGACAACCGGAGGCTTAGATACCGTGGCAGTACGGATGCCCAATCATCCGGTGGCGCTGGCGCTGATTGCAGAGAGTACCGGTTACATTGCGGCGCCAAGCGCCAACATGTCCGGAAGGCCCAGCCCGACCCAGGCCTTCCATGTGAAGGAGGATATGGAGGGGCGGATTCCAATGATACTGGATGGGGGTCCTGTGGGAATTGGAATCGAATCAACGATTGTTGATTTTACGGAGGATATTCCGATGATCCTGCGTCCTGGTTATATTACAAAAGCACAATTAGAGGAGGTGATCGGAGAGATTCGTATGGATCCGGGGCTTTCCGGTGGGGAGCGCGGGGGGCGTCCCAAAGCGCCGGGAATGAAATACCGTCATTACGCGCCCAGGGCAGAGATGATCCTGGTGAAGGGGCGGCAGGAGACAGTGATTGTACGAATCAATGAATTGGTGCAGGAGGCTGCATCCGAGGGGAAAAAAGCGGGAATTATTGCAACAGACGAGACCTGCCGGTGTTATCCGGCCGGAATTGTCAAAAGTGTGGGGACCCGTGTACATGAGGAGACGGTAGCAAAGCATTTATATGGAATCTTACGGGAATTTGATGCCCTTAACGTGGACATCATCTATTCCGAAAGCTTTTCCGAGGAGGGGATCGGACAGGCTTTGATGAATCGGATGCTGAAGGCAGCAGGACATCATGTCCTGGAGGTGTAGAGGTGATAATTATGAAGCAATACCATAGGATTATATTTGTAGGCGAGAACGGAACCTGCCGTTCTGCCATGGCGGAGGCTATTTTTCGGGAATATCGGCTGAATTATCCGATGGAGGTTTTGAGCCGTGCCATGGTGGCATTGTTTCCGGAACCCATCAATCAGAAGGCTGAGGCTGTGCTGATCAGCAATGGTATTACTGTAGAAGGGTTTATGTCAAAGCAGCTGTCAGAGGAGGATTTTTCAGAAGATACCTTGATTATTACGATGGAGGAAGCCCAGCGGGAGAAGATTCTGCAGGATTTTCAGGCAGCGGATGAGGAACAGGTACAGGTTTTGACTCAGCTGGTGGGGGATGAGCTTGAGATCATGAACCCCTATGGAGGTACGCTGCAGGCCTACGGGCTTTGCTATGAAACGCTGAATAAATCCCTGAAAAAGCTGATAGATAAGCTCAATGAAGAATAAAATACAAAGGAGAGAGAAGCAATGTCAAAGGTTCACGTTATGGATCATCCATTGATTCAGCATAAGATTGGCTGGATTCGCAGAAATGAGACTGGAACCAAGGAGTTCCGCACCCTGATTGGGGAGATCGCCATGCTGCTGTGCTATGAAGCCACCAGGGATTTGAAGCTGGCGGATATCGAGGTTGAGACCCCTATCTGCAAGACAACGGTCAAGGAATTAAAGGGCAAAAAGCTGGCGGTTGTGCCAATCCTGAGGGCCGGGCTTGGCATGGTGGACGGTATGCTGGCCATGATTCCCTCGGCAAAGGTAGGGCATATCGGGCTGTACCGTGACCCGGAGACATTGAACCCGGTGGAGTATTACTGTAAGCTGCCTGAGGACTGCTCGGAGCGTGAGGTATTTGTGGTAGATCCCATGCTGGCAACCGGAGGCTCCTCTGTGGCTGCTATTCAGATGCTGAAGGACAAGGGCGTGAAGAATATTCATTTTATGTGCATCATTGCGGCTCCGGAGGGCGTGGAGAATATGACAAAGGCCCACCCGGATGTAGATGTCTACATCGGCGCCCTGGACGATCATTTGAATGACCATGGCTATATTGTGCCGGGTCTTGGGGATGCGGGGGATCGTATTTTCGGGACGAAGTAATATCATGCAAAAGAGAAGGAAAGTCATATTTGGGATACAAATATGGCTTTCTGATTTTACATTATTATCAGTCAAAATCTGGAAAAAATGATTGGGAAATCTATTATTTAGGGAGTGATAATATGCCATTGATAAGTGTTAATCTTGAAAGAGAGAGATAGAAAAAAGAGAAAATAGCCCATCGTTAAAAAGTTTTTGTAATATAATAGAAATAATCATTTCCAAAAATAATGAGGAGGATATTTTATAATGAGCGGAAAAAGACAGGACTACATCTCCTGGGATGAATATTTCATGGGGGTTGCCCAGCTGGCCAGTATGCGCTCCAAGGATCCCAATTCC
Source organism: uncultured Lachnospiraceae bacterium (assembly GCA_910588285.1). GTDB lineage: Bacteria > Bacillota > Clostridia > Lachnospirales > Lachnospiraceae > 14-2. The sequence continues at coordinate 36,790 of CAJUQB010000025.1, read as the reverse complement.
CAGGTGGGGGCCTGCATTGTCAGCCAGGACAACAAGATCTTATCTATCGGATATAACGGCTTTCCTACCGGCTGCTCGGACGAAGAGTTTCCCTGGGAGCGGGAGGGGGATGAGCTGGAGACAAAGTACTTCTATGTGACCCACAGCGAGCTGAACGCCATTCTCAACTACCGGGGCGGCAGCCTGGAGGGCTCCAAGCTGTATGTGACCATGTTCCCCTGCAATGAATGCGCCAAGGCCATTATCCAGGCAGGAATCAAAACCATGGTGTATGATATTGACAAGTATCCGGCCTCTGCATCTGTGATTGCGTCGAAGCGGATGCTGAAGACTGCAGGAGTGGATGTAATCAAATATCAGCCCAGCAACAGGGAAATTGAATTAAAAGTATAAGAAAAATAATAGAATCAGTGGACATTTTTCCTTGAAATGGTTATAATGTCATTATATGCACAGAAAGCAGACACAGGAGGGACTACATGTGAAGAACAAGCGCAGCGTTATGCAGTCATTGATTTTCGTTACGCAATTTGGGATCAGCATGATAGTACCCATTTTGTTATGTACATTTCTCGGTGTATATCTGGGGCGGCGGTTTGACAAGCCGATTCTTGCGGTGCCGCTTTTTATTATTGGGGCCATTGCCGGCTTCCAGAATGTATATAAGCTGGCAAAGAAAACATACGAGGATAAGGACAAGGGCAATGCTAAGAAGAATCAATGATGTGCTGCCGGAATTAATTGTGAATATCATTCTGTATGGATTGCTGGTGCAGGTCATTGGGGTCTGGTTTGCAGCGGATAAGCTTAGATACAGCATCGGGCTGTGGCTGGGGATTGCAGTGGCAGCAGGTATGGCGATCCATATGGCGGTTGTGATCCGGGACAGTGTAGATCTGATGGCAGAGAAGCAGATCCGCAGAAGAGTCGTCCTGTTTTCCCTGCTGCGCTATGTAATTGTGGTGCTTGTATTTGCAGCTGTGCTGTTTTTCCGGTTGGGGAACCCTTTGGTTATGTTTATCGGGGTAATAGGCTTAAAGGCAGCTGCCTATGTACAGCCTTTTACACATAAAATTTTATCAAAATTGGGAATCGTGGAGGCATATCCTTACGGTCAGATGCCGGAGGAGCTTCCCGAGGATAAAGGAAGTGATGTATCGATATAAAAGGGAGTAAATATATTATAATAAGTCTGCAAATAAGGAGGTGAAACTGTGGAAAATGCAATCCTGATGGCCACCGAATCGAAGGTTGATTTCATGATACACGGACTGTTTTCCTACGAGCTGTTCGGGCATACTGTTTGGATTACCACCAGCCATGTGTGTATCCTGATTGTTATGCTGCTTATGATCGCTTTCGCTGTTGTGGTAAACATCAAAATGCGGCATGCCACAGAAGTACCCGGGGCCCTGCAGAATGTTGCAGAGCTGATTGTGGAGATGCTGGATAATATGGTACGCGGAACCATGGGAAAACGTGGACGCGGATTTGCCAACTATATCTCAACGATATTTTTATTTATCCTGCTATCCAATATATCGGGTATTTTTGGCTTGAGACCGCCAACAGCAGATTATGGCACGACGCTGCCGCTGGGTATTATCACATTTTTCCTGATCCATATCACACAATTCAGGTATCAGAAGCCGAAGGAAATATGGAAGGATATGTGCTCCCCGCTGCCGCCATGGCTGCCAATCTGGTTTCCGATCAACGTGATCAGCGAGATTGCAGTGCCTATTTCATTGTCACTGCGTTTGTTCGCCAACGTACTATCCGGAACGGTTATCATGGCTCTGGTGTATACACTGCTCGCCAAGTTTGCAATCATCTGGCCGGCGGCGTTACACGTGTATTTTGATTTGTTCTCAGGAGCAATTCAAACCTATGTATTCTGTATGCTGACAATGACTTATATCAGCAATGCAATGGGATCAGAAGAATAATTTTTATTATTTATATTTTTAAGGAGGAACATTAATATGGAAAACATTACTGGAACAGAATTAATCTTGGCATGCTCCGCAATCGGTGCAGGTTTGGCAGTTATCGCAGGTATCGGACCTGGTATTGGTCAGGGTATCGCAGCAGGTTATGCGGCAAGTGCCGTTGGACGCAATCCGGGCGCTAAGGGCGACATCATGTCTACCATGCTTTTGGGCCAGGCCGTAGCAGAGACCACCGGTCTGTATGGTCTGCTTGTTGCTTTGCTTCTGCTTTTCGTAAAACCGCTGGTACCGTAAGCCATAGGAGGATTATGCGTATCAAATAAAACGGAAAGGAGGCCAAGCCTTGGAAAGATTAGTAAATTTGGATCCGCAGCTTCTGCATGATACCATTTTACTGGCCATTGCAGTGTTCGTTCTGTTCACTCTCATGTCCTATCTGCTGTTTAACCCGGTTCGCAAGATGCTGGAAGACCGGAAGGAACGGATCAAGAATGATATTGATTCCGCAGCGGCAGATAAGAAGGATGCCGCAGAAACAAAAGCACAGTATGAAGCAAGACTTCAGAATGTGGAGAAGGAAGCGGAAGCAATTCTGGCAGAAGCCCGTCAGAAAGCCATGAAGAACGAGGCGCGGATCGTGGAGGAAGCCAGGGAAGAGGCTGCCCGTATCATTCAGCGCGCCAACGAGGAAGCTGCTCTGGAGAAGAAGCGTGTGCTGGATGAGATGAAACAGGAGATGATCTCCATCGCATCCCTGATGGCCGGCAAGGTCGTGTCGGCATCCATTGATACAACCATCCAGAATACATTGGTGGATGAGACTCTGAAGGAAATAGGTGAGAGCACATGGCAAAGCTAGTAGGAAGCACATACGGGGATGCGCTGTTTGAGCTTGCTGTGGAATCAGGTAAGGTTGAAGAATGGCTGCCGGAGGCAAAGGGAATTGTCACGATTCTTGAGAATAACGGCGAGTTATCCAAACTGATGAATCACCCGAAGATCGTAAAAGAAGAAAAGGTTCAGGTTCTGGAGGGTATTTTTAAAGGAAGGATCAGCGATGAGATTCTGGGCCTTATGTGTATGCTGATCACCAAGAATCACTATGGTGAGATGAAGTCGGTATTTTCCTATTTCATCCATCAGGTGAAGGAATATCGGAATATCGGTACTGCATATGTAACATCAGCCCTTCCGTTGTCTGAGATACAGAAGATGCTGATACAGGAGAAGCTCCTTGCTACCACCAAGTATGTTTCCTTTGAGATTCATTACAGTGTGGACGAGAGCTTGATCGGCGGAATGGTAATCCGCATCGGGGACAGAGTAGTAGACGGCAGCGTGAAGAATAAGCTGCAGAACCTCACCCGTGAATTATCGAAAATACAGTTGAAAGTAGGTGAATGCGCTCCATGAATTTGAGACCAGAAGAAATCAGTTCTGTCATCAAAGAGCAGATAAAAAGATATGCGTCTGAGCTGGAGGTATCTGATGTCGGGACCGTCATTCAGGTAGCGGACGGTATTGCCCGTATCCATGGCCTGGAAAATGCCATGCAGGGCGAGCTGTTGGAGTTCCCTGGCGAGGTTTATGGAATGGTATTGAACTTGGAGGAGGACAATGTCGGAGCCGTGCTTTTAGGCAGCGACAGGAACATCAACGAGGGCGATACTGTTAAGACGACCGGGCGCGTGGTTGAGGTGCCGGTAGGCGACGCTATGGTTGGCCGTGTCGTCAATGCACTGGGACAGCCAATTGACGGAAAAGGACCCATTGAAACAGATAAATACAGGAAAATCGAGCGAGTTGCATCCGGTGTTATTTCCCGTAAATCCGTGGATACACCGCTGCAGACAGGTATTAAGGCCATTGACTCTATGGTGCCTATCGGAAGAGGACAGCGTGAGCTGATCATCGGAGACCGTCAGACAGGTAAGACGGCAATTGCTATTGATACGATTATTAACCAGAAGGGCCAGGGAGTGAAATGTATCTATGTGGCCATCGGCCAGAAGGCTTCCACAGTTGCTACCATTGTTAAGACATTGGAAGAGTTCGGCGCTATGGCTTATACAACCGTTGTAGCATCCACAGCCAGCGAGCTTGCACCGCTGCAGTATATTGCGCCTTATGCAGGCTGCGCCATCGGCGAGGAATGGATGGAGAACGGCGGAGACGTACTGGTGGTATATGATGATTTGAGTAAGCATGCAACCGCATACCGTACACTCTCCTTGCTGCTCCGTCGTCCGCCAGGGCGTGAGGCTTATCCCGGAGACGTATTCTATCTGCATTCCAGACTGCTGGAGCGTGCAGCCAGATTGTCGGATAGCCTTGGGGGAGGCTCCTTAACGGCGCTGCCCATTATCGAAACCCAGGCAGGAGACGTATCAGCGTACATCCCTACCAATGTTATCTCCATTACTGACGGCCAGATTTATCTGGAGACAGAGATGTTTAATTCCGGCTTCCGTCCGGCTATCAATGCCGGTCTGTCCGTGTCCCGTGTGGGAGGCTCTGCACAGATCAAGGCTATGAAGAAGATCGCAGGCCCCATCCGTACCGAGCTGGCACAGTACCGCGAGCTGGCAGCATTTTCACAGTTCGGTTCTGAATTGGACGACGATACCAAAGAGCGTCTGGCACAGGGTGAGCGGATCCGCGAGATGCTGAAGCAGCCTCAGTATAAGCCCATGGCAGTGGAATATCAGGTTATGATCATCTATGCGGCTACCAAAAAATATTTGCTGGATATTCCGGTGGATCAGATTCTTCATTTTGAAGAAGAGCTTTTTGAGTTCATTGATACCAAATATCCGGAGATTCCGGAAGCAATCCGTACTGACAGGGAGCTGAAGGAGGAGACAGAGCAGAAGCTGATCAAGGCCATTGAGGAGTGCAAGGCATCCTTCCAGTAGAAAACAAGTAAGGTGGTGAAAATATGGCTTCTTTACGAGACATAAAGCAAAGAAAAGGCAGCATACAGAGTACGCAGCAGATCACGAAAGCCATGAAGCTTGTTTCTACCGTAAAGCTGCAAAAGGCAAGGATACGTGCGGAAGAGGCGAATCCGTATTTTAACTATATGTACCAGACAGTGACATCCATGCTGGCCAAATCCGGCAATCTGGAGCATCCCTACCTGAAGGCAGGCAATTCCTCCAAGAAGGCTGTGATTGCCATTTCCTCGAACCGTGGCTTGGCAGGCGGATACAATTCCAACATTGTGAAGCTTTTGACAGAGAGCGAGATCCACAGGGAGGATGTCAAAGTGTATGCCATTGGGCGGAAGGCCATGGAGGGCCTTGCCAGGAAGGGCTATGAGATTCAGGCTGATTATTCAGATGTAATTGACGGCCCCACCTATGGGGACGCTATGGCTATCAGCAAGGAGGTCCTGGATGCGTATACCAATGGGGAGATCGGCGAGATCTATCTGGCCTATACCCATTTTAAAAATACAGTCAGCCACATTCCCACATTGATCAAGCTTTTACCAGTGGAGTTTGACCAGGAAGAATTATCTTCTTCTTCCGCTGACACCAATATCCCTATGAACTATGAGCCAGGGGAGGAGGAGGCGCTGAATCAGATCATACCAAAATACGTCACCAGCTTGTTTTACGGTGCGTTGGTTGAGGCAGTTGCCAGTGAAAACGGTGCCAGAATGCAGGCCATGGATTCTGCGACCAGTAATGCAGAAGATATGATCAGTGATTTGGAATTGAAATATAACAGAGCGCGTCAGAGCAGCATTACTCAGGAGCTTACTGAGATCATTGCCGGCGCTGAGGCGATTTCGTAGATTTGAAACTATAGTAAGGAGTGATAAAATGGCAGAAAAGAATATAGGTAAAATCACTCAGATTATCGGAGCCGTGCTTGATATTAAGTATGCCGATAACAAGCTGCCGGAGATCAACGAGGCGATTCACGTTCCGCTATCGGACGGGAAGAAGCTGGTAGTTGAGGTATCCCAGCATCTGGGTGATGATACGGTAAGATGTATTGCCATGGGTCCCACCGACGGATTGGTGCGGGGGATGGATGCGGTTGCAACAGGCGCACCCATTACCGTTCCGGTTGGTGAGAAGACTCTGGGACGTATGTTCAATGTTCTGGGGGAGCCAATTGATGAGATTGAGGCTCCCACAGATGTGGAATATCTACCGATTCACAGAAAAGCCCCCACCTTTGAGGAGCAGGCCACTGCCACAGAGGTGCTGGAGACAGGAATCAAGGTGGTTGACCTTCTGTGCCCCTACCAGAAGGGTGGTAAGATCGGTTTGTTCGGTGGCGCCGGCGTAGGCAAGACCGTTTTGATTCAGGAGTTGATTCACAACATCGCTACCGAGCATGGCGGATACTCTGTATTCACCGGTGTTGGGGAGCGTACCCGTGAAGGAAATGACCTGTATTACGAGATGAAGGAATCAGGGGTTATCGATAAGACCTGTATGGTGTTCGGACAGATGAACGAGCCCCCCGGAGCACGTATGCGCGTGGGCCTGACAGGATTGACCATGGCAGAGTATTTCCGTGATCAAGGCGGTAAGGATGTGCTGCTGTTCATTGACAACATTTTCCGTTTTACCCAGGCAGGTTCCGAGGTGTCCGCACTTTTGGGCCGTGTGCCTTCTGCAGTAGGTTATCAGCCCACGCTGCAGACCGAGATGGGCGCGCTCCAGGAGCGTATTACATCCACCAAGAACGGTTCCATTACCTCCGTTCAGGCAGTTTACGTGCCGGCCGACGACTTGACGGACCCGGCTCCGGCAACAACCTTTGCCCATCTGGATGCAACCACCGTGTTGTCCCGTTCCATTGCAGAGCTTGGTATCTACCCGGCAGTGGATCCCCTGGAGTCCACCTCCCGGATCCTTGATCCCCGTGTAGTTGGCCAGGAGCATTTTACAGTGGCCCGCGGTGTGCAGGAGATTCTCCAGAAGTACAAGGAGCTGCAGGATATCATTGCCATCCTTGGTATGGATGAGCTTTCCGAGGATGATAAGCTGGTGGTAAACCGTGCCAGAAAGATCCAGAGATTCCTGTCTCAGCCCTTCTTTGTGGCAACCCAGTTTACCGGCATGGAAGGAAAATATGTTCCTATTGCCGAGACAATCCGGGGCTTTAAGGAGATTTTGGAAGGCAAGCATGACGATGTTCCGGAGGGACATTTCCTGAGTGCAGGGACGATTGATGAAGTACGCGCCCGCATGAAGTAAGGGGTGATACCATGGCAGATAATTTATTTTCATTGGAAATCATCACACCGGACCGCGTATTTTACAAGGGCGAAGCATCCATGATTGAGTTTACCGCAGAGGATGGGGATATCGGTGTTTACAAGAACCATATTCCGCTGACCACAGTTGTGGCTCCAGGCGTTCTCACGATCACAGAGCCGGAGGGAAAGAAGCAGGCTGCCCTTCACGCAGGGTTTGCCGAGATTCTTCCGGACAAGGTAACGATCTTAGCTGAGGTGGCGGAGTGGCCGGATGAGATTGACGTAAACCGTGCTGCAGCTGCCCGGGAGCGTGCGGAGAAGCGCCTTCATGACCATGAGTCAGGCTTGGATACCGCCAGGGCGGAGATTGCCTTGAAGAAGGCATTGGTTCGGATTAACCTGCGGGGATAGACATAAGAAAAACAAAAATTGCCGGTGATAATTCTGTCACCGGCAATTTTTATATAGAAATATATCGTATTTAAAATAATTATACTTCTTTTACAGTGTTGGGACACCATTTATTTCTTGGCAGATGATCACCGTGGAGTTTCATCACTGTGCTGTTCAGATAGCGGTCAGCAATTTTTAAGGAATCCATCATAGATACAAAATCACAGCTGCCAATCAGGTCACGTAAATATTTTTCTCCAATTTCTCCTTCCCGGTCGATTTCTTCCCGGGTCTCAGGAAGAGGAAAGCTGCCATGTTCGCCCGGATCCGTATAGTAGAAGGCCGGGGAACAAGAAAGCAGGGTGGGACGCGACATGCCCAGGTGCATCAGAGCTTTCTGTCCTTCACTCTTTTCTGTGGGGGCAAGGATTTCCGGACAATTTACTTCTGCACCTGTGGGGAAATCCTGGAGGCGTCCACAGATTTTATAGGATCCGATCATTTGTGCGTGGTCTCCCATTTTTTCAGGTGTAGAAACAATATGGGGTTCGCGCTTTCCAAATTTCATAGGCTCGATTTTTTCATTATTCATAAGATATGCCATGACATCCAGGTAAAAAATTGGCACCTTGTTGTTATCGAAAAATTCCGTTATCATAGGAAGCAGGAACTGGGAGGTAGGTTGATGGCCGGGAATATAAACCTGGCGGCGGAATCCTTGCTGCAATAAAGATTCTGCGATGGCTGTGATATAGTGAAAGCCATTGCTCATGCTCATGTGTATGGTACCTCTTCCGGTCTGTGTTGCCCCTGGATGAAAATACACCAGGTTGGGAAGCACCAGGCCGTCTACCTGTTCTGCTATCAGGCGTGCAAAGGCTTCCGCCATTACATATTCACAATCTAACGGATAAGCGCCGTGTGTCTCGGCAACGCCTACTGGTACAATGATAATATCACTGCGTTTTAAATAATCCTCGACCTCTTTATTGGTCATACAACTTAAACATCTGGTTCTCATTTGTTCTGGCATAAAAGCACTCCTTTTCAAATAAATTGCTATTTATTATAGGTTTATCTGGAATTGTAGCGATCCAAAGCGGATTGTTTCAACTCAATACAACGTTCAATGCCGTAGGTATTCAAATTGGAGATAAAGGTATCAAATTCATCAAAGCTTTGTGTTCCGGTAACAAGGCTGGTACAGTATTCGTTGACATAGGTCTGGATATCGGCAAATATCTTGGAATATTCTGCATTTTCTTCCGCGTTCATTACAGCTTCTGCCGGAATGGCCTTATCCCTGTCTATGACCCAGACATCACACATAGCGCAGTATTGTTCATCTACCATCTGCAGCTCTCTGGTCCAATCCATAATTCCAGCCAATTGGCCTGGCGCCAGAACATAGTACCTCAGGGCTCCAGCAAAATCCATGTTTTCATTGTTGGTTATCTTTTCTGTGAATACAGGCTTTCCGTTTTCATCATAAATAAAAGTATCGTTTTCCACACCATAGCTGGCAAAAAGGCTTCCTTCCTCAGAGTACAAGTAATCCAGCCAGCGGATAGCAATTTCTGGATTCTTGCAGCTTGTGGAAATTATAGCTGCCCCACCGTAAACGCCTTTGGGCTGGTAGGTGGACAGATGATCATCTGCATTTACCTTGGGAGGCTGTAATGCAGTAAAGGAACCGCCTTGCTCTAAAACAGCTGCATATTGACTTTGAGGCTGTATATACATTGCACTGAATAGGGCAGTATTTCCATTATTTACCATAACAGGATCAGCAGTCCAGCCGGTTGCGGTAGCAAAATCGGAATCCAAAAGGCCGTTTTCGTACCATTTATGCAAAGTTTCCAGATAAGAGCGGGTACCCTCCGGGTTACTATAGGGTGCATAATACACAGTACCATTCTCCTGATAAAAATCACCATAAGCGCCATAACCAATGCCAAGTCCCCAGAAATCAATTGTTGGCTGGATGAACAGGGGGGCAGTAGCACCTTTTTTCTCCTTAAACTGGGTCAGTACATTTTCATAATCCTCATAGGTAACAGGAATATCTAAATTTAGCTCATCTAACCAATCCTGTCGGATCATATATCCAGAGAAAGGAGTTTGTTCCACACGCATAAAAGCTCCCATGAAAGCGAATCTTCCATTGTCAGTTTTGCATGCCTTAATAAAATCCTCCCCATTTGCCTCCAGCCATGCCATATAATTGGGGGCATATTGTGGTAATAGGTCAGTAAGATCCAGATAGTAACCGTCATCAATGGCAGCGTCATACCCGTCAATATAATTGACAGTACGGGAACCCGTAATGATAATATCCGGTAGTTCCCCGGAGGCAATGGCTAGGTTGAGAGATTCCTGCTCTGTGCCGCTGGCAGGGTTAATCCACTCGATATGAACATTGGTACGCTCCTCCAGCTGCTTATAAAATTCCGTATTGTTCAGGTCGCCAGCACAGACATTCATCTGTGCAACATCGCTGGGCATCCAAACCTGCAGAGTGGCCGGTTCGTCTACAATGGGAAGTGATGCGCCCGTGGATGGCGTTTCTTCAGCATTTTCCCGATTGATCCTGTCATCAGAAGCCAGATTCTTTTCTTGTCTATCATCCTCTGTGGAACCAGGAGTGCCAGCTGCGGAATCTCCGCATCCAGTCAGCAGAGCACCTGCTGTAAGTGTCAGCGCCAGGGCTGTTGCCAGGAACTTCTTATTTTTTTGGAATACATAAATATCCTCCCTCCAAGATTTTTTATTTGGTACTTCCTGCATTTAAAAATGCGTCATGCACGTGCTGTGAATTCATTGTATGGGATTGTTGGGCAGTTCTCAAGACCTATAATTTGAAAACAGGTGCGTAAATTGATAAAATCCATTCCCAAAATGTGATATAAGGTGCGAAAAAATAATATTTGTATTAAAAATATGATATTCTAAAGGTCATTAAAGGGGAGATATATGGAGGATCATGATGAAAAAGAAGAAGGGAACAATGTTTAAGACAATTCTGGGTTCGTATATCATAATCTGCATGGTGATTGTTGGTATTACAATGGTGATCAATACAGTAATGTCCTCTATGCTGAAAAAGGAAATGATAGAAAATGCTTCTGTCCAGGCAGATGTAATCCAAAAGCAGTTTGAAAGTAACTTAACTGGGATTCAGAATGTTTTGGAATCCATATCAGAAGATCAAAGGATGCTTACTTTTCTGGAATACGAGGATGTGGATTTTCAGTATCATTATAAAGAAGTGCACAATTACCAGGAGGCGGTTCAAGCGGAGGCCAGCCGGTATGCACTGCAGGATATTTATACATATTTTATTGACAACCATTCTGTCCTTGGGGCAAATTCCAGGCGGTATCGGTCTGATATTCTCGAATCCTTTTGCCAAAGTAAAAATCTTAGTATGGAGGAATTTCAGAATATTACAGATTATCAAGGGCTGTATCATATTTATGTACCGGATACAGGAAAGGTATGGATGATGCGGTCAGTTTATCAGGGAAGGGAAAAAAGTGCTGTTTTGATTGCTGAAATAGAGGTTGGCCGCCTTTTGAACAATCTGGACAGCTTTTACCGCAATATAGATGTGATTATGTTCAGGGAGGAAGCAGCATTTTTTACTACCAGGAAATTTAAGGAGGAACCAGCCTATCGTGAGTTAAGACAGGCATCCATTGATGGAAATAAAATTTCTGTTGATCAAGTACCGTATTATATTCTGTCTAAACAAATAAGCAGCTGGCTGGATTGCTTTATCTGTGTACCCACATCAAATATTTCCCAAAGCCTTCAAATGATCTATGTTATGATCATTTTTGAGATCATCGGAAGTGTGATCTGGATCCTTTTTATGTCACGGTACTTTTCCAATCGGCTTTATGCACCTGTTTATCAGGTTATGAAGGCTCTTGATGTAGATGAAAGCTTCCGTTTCCATCAGATTTGTGAAAAGATGAATTCAAATCTAAATGGACTTATTAAAGAAAATCATTTGCTGCTGCATAAGATCAGCTTTTCTGTAGCGGACAATCATCGTAAACAGTTTCGGGAGATATTTGAAAAGGGGATTGGCAGTTTAAACGCAATCGGATCGCAAATGCAGGAATGCTGTCATATAGGGCCAGCAGATCCTTGGCTTTTGGCTGTCCTGCATCCAGAGAAGGAAAGCTGCGAAATCTTTCAGTGTGATCCTATGTATCCATACACCCGAGGGGATGATGTAGATATCATGTCTTTCATTTTTGATAATGTAATACATGAACTGGTGTTTGATAATTATGAAGGAAATGTCATTGAGCTTGGGGATGATCTTTTGCTAATTGTAAAGCTAGATTCGGCAGAGAAAGAGCAGGCTCTGGATGAAAGGCTACGCAAAGTGATGGAATTTTTTAAAAGTACGGTAAAGCTAAATATGTTTGCTGTAGTGGGAAGCAAAAACCAAGGATATGAATTGTTAATCCCTCAATATCATGCTGTTAGCGATGAAGTAAGATATCGAACTTTCTGGAAAAATGAGTCCGAAAACTTACAGATATGGAAATTGCCAGAGTATGAGGAAAATCGAAGGGGCAGCCAGAGAGAGTATCTCCCAGCAGCTAGGAGGCTTATTAACTGCCTGGAATCAGATGATTATGTGAAAGCATATGACTGCCTGAAATATATATTAGACGAAGTATTCTGTAAAGACCGCAAGAATCTGGATCGAAATATTTATCGGATGTATGGTTTGATTAGTATGATTGAGATTACGCTCCAGAGGCGTGTAGAAAAGGATGCAAATTTATGGGTGTCTGTGCCCGATTTTGAGGAGCAGCTTTTTGGAATTCAGTCTATGATGGAATTTCGGAAGGTCAGTGAGGATATTTTTCATCAGCTGATTCAGTATAATGAGTTGCAAAAGGAAAACTCCGGCCCAGTGTGGATCCAGGAAGCAGTGGAATTCCTGGAAAAGAATTACAAGGATATCAATATGAGCGTAACGATGGTGGCGGATCATCTGAATGTAAGCTCCGCCCACCTGAGCCGGACCTTTAAGCGATATGAAGGTATTACGCCAGGGCAATATCAGGCACAGCAGAAGCCAGAGTAATCAAGGGATATCGAACTTTTTTTCCAAGTGGATGATAACCTTCTGGATCATCAGGCCATTGGCGCCATAATAAAGCTTGATAAAATGGGTTTGTCCAAAGACGAAACCAAGATCTCTGTGTTCTACAACCTCCTGCCCTTCAGTACCCTGAATAGAAATAGAAGCTTTCAGGGTATTGTCATAAAATACGGATACAGAAAGCTGGGCCAATGAGGTAAGCTTTGACTTTAAATGCATGGTTATAGAATAGAGGCCAAATGCATTCAGCTGGATACCGAAAACATATGTACAGCCAGCCCTTGGATTGAAGGCAGAACCGTCAATGGCAATTCTATCGTTCTTATCCGCTGTGTAGTAGATTAGATCTATTGGGGAAAAATCATTGTCACCCTGCTGTTCCATTTCCGCCAGCTCCGTGGGGTCAATACGTCCGGTTTTATGCAAAATTGCAGGAGATTGTAAAAGGAATCGCAGAATATTTTGAGTATTCCGCTGTAGCTCACCTCTGGTTATCATACCATTTATAAAACCTGCTTCTAGATCATCATTTTCCGGGTTTTTTGTGGTATCAGAGACAACCATATATAGATCATTCTGAGCTGCAGCCATAGGAGCTTTTGCCTGCTTGGAGGGATCTTTACCGGAATAATTGGCTTCGGCCCACCAATCTGTCATTACGATTCCATGAAACCCCCATTCGTTCCGAAGGATCGTGGTGCAAAGATCGTAATTTCCTGCTGTCCACAGACCGTTGACAGCTCCATAGGTGGTCATGACAGACCGGGCGCCTCCCTCACAGACAGCTAGTTCAAAGCCTTTTAAATATATTTCCCGTAGCGCCCGCTGGGAAATGACAGAATTGATAAAACGTCGATTGGATTCCTGATTATTGCCGCAGTAATGTTTAATTGTGCTTCCAATTCCATGCTTTGCCATACCGCGTATTTGGGCGGCTCCGATTTTTCCGGTTACCAGAGGGTCTTCTGAAATATATTCAAAATTCCGACCATTCAAAGGATTTCTATGGATGTTCATCCCAGGACCAAGTAGAGAATCTATCTTATTTAGACGCAGCTCCTGGCCTGTCATGGTATATAGGTCTTCCACAAGAGTTTCATTGAAGGTGCAGCCTAAGGCTGTGCCGTTGGGAAGGGAAAAGGCTTTGGTACCGCAGTCCATGCGGATGCCGGAGGGGCCATCAGCGCAGCAGGCCGCCGGGATACCAAGGCTGGAGAGCCGTTCTGTTAATCCGCCGAAAGAGCCTGCTGTCCCAGGTGTGACCTTAGAGCTGCACATACCTTCCCCTCGAAACATATGGATCATAGATATGTCGTCAAGCTGGGAAGTAAAATCATCCAGAGAAACTTTGCCGTCCAGCACATCCACAAGCTGGTAGCCCTGGTTACCGGTATAAGGAAGTTCAACAGGACAGCAGGATTTCCGGCGCTCCTGAATATCAATTGTTTTAAGAGGTACAGGCTCATTTTGTAAGAGATAACAACCATTATCGTTTTCTAAAGCCTTCAGGCGTTCAAAAGGTGTAACGGGAGCGCAGGCTTCCGAAAGCTGCCTGACAACTGTTAATTTTTCCTGAAAGCTGCCACATAACTTAGCACTTTGCACATCTGTCCCGACATAGATTTCATAGATCCCCTCCTCCAGTACATAGGAATTCCGATAGCCGGTTATACCGCTGTCATCATAAGATGAAAGAGTATATTTCGAAATAGAAAGAGATAGGGTCTGGCTGGCTCCTGGTTTAAGTAACTGTGATTTGGAAAAACCAATCAGTTTTCTTGCCGGTTGCCCTAGCCTGCCAACGGGTGCCTTTACATAAACCTCCACAACCTCCTTGCCAGATCTTTGCCCTATGTTAGTGACCACAGCCTCTATCGAAAGCTGATTAATTGTGTTGGAAGTAATGGCCGCCTGTATATGAAAAGAGGTATAGGACAAACCGTATCCAAAGGGATATAGTACTTTATTCTGTGCAAAGGTTTCAAAGTAACGGTACCCCACATAAATATCCTCTGCGTAGATATTTTGCCTAGGATCTCCAAAGTTGGCGGTAGAAGGATAGTCAGATATGCTTCTGGCAATGGTGTCTGTCAATTTTCCACAAGGGTTTACAAGCCCGGTCATCACATCAACAACAGCATTGCCACCCTCTTGTCCACCTTGCCATGTATAGAGAATGGCCATGGGCTGGTACTTATCTACCCATGTCATATCAATGATGCTTCCTACATTCAGCAGAATGATTGTACGGCTGCATACGGCGCAGACCTTTGCAATCATCTCTTCCTCGGTGTCTGTTAGGAGATAGCTTCCGGCTTCATTTTTCAAATCCTGATCTTCGCCGGCTGTACGGCCTATGATAACAATTGCAGCATCTGTACGAGCAGCATGCCCCACCATTTCTTCTGTTAATGGCATTTCCTTTTGGCACCAAGGCACCTGTCCCCAGCCTTGGCCTTCATCATAAGGATTTTCTTCCAGCCATGCTTCGTATAGTCCCACTAATTCGAGATCAAGCACAAGATAGGGGCAGCTCTTAAGTGCATCAAGAATTCCTGTCACATATCGTGTATTGACAAGGCCTCCAGAGCCCAGACCACTCTTGTAGTAATGAAAAGCGCTTCGGCCGAACACTGCAACCCGATCACCTTTTTGCAGAGGAAGTGCATTATTTTCATTTTTTAGCAATACACATCCTTCCGCTGCGGCTTGACGGGCCAGTTGTGCATATTTTTTTAAGTCTAAAGTGTATTTTGACATAATTATTCTCCTTTCCTTTTGTCAGAAGATTACAGTTTGCTTATCTGGTGACATTATAGGGATAATTATGCAAGTATTCAATATCCAAAATACAATCTGCAAAAAAGTGACCTATAGGTCAAAAAGAGGGAATGCCAGTTCTCAAGAAATGTGTTTTGGCTAAAATACTGCCCATTTTCTTTTTATTATATGGCTTTATAATGATTTCAAAGTGTTGTTAAAAAGGAAAAGGAAAGGAGTTATTTATTATGGCACTAAGTAAGACGGCAGGCGCAGCTGATAAACCACGAAAGGAGCACAAGTTTACAAAAGAAGCATTGAAGAAAGATTTTAAGAAAAACAAGATGAAATATCTTTTGGTGATTCCTTTGATTGCCTTCTTTTTGATTTTTTCCTATTTTCCAATGGTAGGCCTGACAATGGCATTTTGTGATTACCGGCCAAACCTGGGAATTTTTGGGAGCCTGTTTGAACGGTTTGTAGGTCTGAAGCATTTTAAGGATTTCTTTGGCTCCATTTTTTTTGGCCGGGTATTGAAAAATACCATTTTATTAAATGTATGGACGCTGGTGATTTCCTTCCCATTAACTATTATTGTTGCACTGATGATTAATGAAGCGAAGAATAAACTGTTTAAGAAAACAGTTCAGACCTTAAGCTATCTTCCGTATTTTATTTCGATGGTAGTCCTTTGCGGATTGATGGTTGATTTTTGCAAAAGTACAGGGGTTTTGGGAGTGCTGATGTCTGCCATTACCGGAAAGCCGCAAAATCTCTTGTCAGTTGCTTCCTATTGGAGGCCGATTTATATTGGTTCCGGCTTGTGGCAGGGTCTGGGGTTTGGAACTATCCTGTATGTAGCGGCGTTATCCGGTATTGACCAGCAGCTTTACGAGGCGGCAAAAATAGACGGAGCAGGATATTGGAAACAGATGCTGCATATTACGCTTCCCGGGATCCGTCCAACAATCATTATTATGCTGATTATGAATGTTGGAATGCTGATGGGCGGAGCGGCAGATAAAACGATTCTGATGTATAATATGCAGATCCTTGATAAGGCAGATATAATTGCCAGCTATGTGTATCGAAAAGGCCTACTGGAAGGCGGTTATAGTTTTTCTACGGCTGTGGGGCTGTTTAATTCGGTAATCAACTTTATTTTGATTGTGGTAACTAATCATTTCAGTAAAAAATACAGTGAAACAAGTTTGTTCTAGGAGGTTTAAAAATGGCAAAATCAAGTGTAAAAACAATACATATTAAAAAAAGTAAGGGACGTATTTTATTTGAGGTCGTAAATTATGCACTTCTCGCCCTTTTTGCAATCATTTGTCTGCTGCCTATGCTCCATGTGCTGTTTGCTTCTCTGAGCG
The DNA here is from genome assembly GCA_910588285.1 of uncultured Lachnospiraceae bacterium. GTDB lineage: Bacteria > Bacillota > Clostridia > Lachnospirales > Lachnospiraceae > 14-2. The sequence goes on along the minus strand of CAJUQB010000025.1, from coordinate 19,954 downwards.
ATCCAAACTGGCTGAATACCCACAGCGGACTGCTTTTGTGGCCACAGGGTTTTACCTTGGAAGGGTATAAGCTTGTTTTTCAAAATGAACAGCTCCTCCGGGGATTTGGAAATACTATTATCTATGTAGCTGCAGCTACAGTGATCGGTGTAGTAATTACCATTCTGGGCGCCTACGTTCTTTCCCATAAAGATTTGCTGTGGGGAAATGTTATTATGTTTGCCATATCCTTTACCATGCTTTTTTCCGGCGGTATCGTACCTCTCTATATTATTGTACAGAAATTGAATATGTTGGATACCCGCTGGGCTGTGATCCTGCCAATGTGCGTCAATCCTATGAACTTGATTATTCTGCGTACGGCTTTTTCAACGGTTCCATCGGAGCTCATTGAGTCGGCAAAGCTTGACGGCGCTGGGGATCTTACCATTGCGTTTAAGATCATGCTGCCTCTGGTTAAGGCTTCCTTGGCAACGATAACGCTGTATTATATGATTGCTCACTGGAATTCCTGGTTCTAGGCATCTATTTATTTGAAGGACAGAACATTATATCCGCTACAGCTGGTTTTGAGGGAGATCCTGATCATTAATGATTCCACCAGTGCTACGTCAGCGGCGGAGCTGTCGGGAAATATGGATATATATAAACAGCTTGTGAAGTATTGTACAATCATAGTTTCCAGCGCGCCGATGATTATAATATATCCGTTTATTATGAAATATTTTAAGAAGGGGGTTATGGTAGGATCGATTAAAGGGTAGGCTTTCAAATCCTCTGTCTGCGGTTGGATTTATTATATTTTGCACAAAATTATCCCAAAAGAGGAAATATAGATTATATTATTTCTGCACGTCGTGCAACGGGATCGGAGAAAGCGAGGTATATGGCGAAAGTTATGATGAATAGTTTACCAGAACAATTGACATTAGAAGAAATAGCAGAATTAGAAGTAGATAAAAAGAGAGGGTGTAAAATAATAACGTCTTACTGATTATCTATAGAAAATACTGGAGTGACAGTCTTCCTAATACGGGGAAGCTGCCGCTCCAGCACTCCTATGATCTATTCAAATACCTTAATAAATTCATCGCCTTTACGATAAGAAATGAATACAGGACTATCCAGTCATACAGCGTTCCGGGGAGATACAGGAGGGCCGCCCTTATATAGCAAGTGTAGGAAGATCAAAACAGGTGCCTATCATGCAGGTACAGGATGGCTGTGGAAACGACATAACCCCGGGCCTTACAGAATTCATTGGACGATCAAAACTGTCTCCACTATGTGCTGGAAGAAACATTTGGAGAAGATAAAAGTACGATAAAGCTTGGTAAGAACACCATGTCGGTCCTGCGTAAATGTGCATACAATATTGCACGTTTGCTTCAAATGGAAAAGATTTTCAGTCCTATACCGAGCCGGTACGAAAAGATTGAACATTGGCATCTAAAAAAGCAAAGTAAGTCAACAGGGGGCTTTTATGCCCTTTTTTGGATAGATACATTCAACTCAGCGGCATATTATACATAACATTACTTTGAAATCTTTCGTGAAACAACCCTGTACGGGAGCAAATATTCATTGAATTTATTATATTTTCATGCTAAAATTATCCCAAGATATTGGAATTAAATGATATGAACAAATATTTTTTCGGAAAAAATACGGAAGGATAGGCTGAAAATGTATGAGTATTTTGATTTCGATTATAACAGAGCAGTTTTTGAATGGGATGAAGAAAAAGCGGCTTCTAATTTTACTAAGCACGGGATTCGATTTGAAACTGCATCCAAAGTATTTGCAGATGAGAATAAAATGATACGAAATGATGATGAGCATCCTTGGGAAGAAAGGTATCAAATACTGGGAAAAGTAGGGAAAATCCTTTTCGTTGTTTGTACTTTTAGAAGAGGAAATGTAGTTCATATTATTTCTGCACGTCGTGCAACGGATCCTGAGAAAGTGAGGTATGAACATGGCGAAAGTTATAATGAATAGTTTGCCGGCACAATTGACACCAGAAGAAATAGAAGAATTAGCAGCGGCTGAAAAGATGCCTATAATATTTGATGATGATTGTCCGGAAATGACAGATGATATGTTAAAGCAATTCCATAGGATGGATAAAATATCAATTAAAATATCTCCAAGCAATATGAAAATAGTAAAATCATTAGGTGCGGATTCTGCAAAAGTTCTTAGCCGACTCTTGGATTTGGCACTTAATGATACAGAATTGCTAAAAAGATGTATGTAAATCATAGCGGCTTACTGATTACCTAAAAAATACTGGAGCGGCAGTCTCCCTAATACAGGGAAGCTGTCGCTCCAGCAATTGTATGATCTATTCAAATACCTTAATAAATTCATCGTCCTTACGGTAAGGATTCCAATGCTCCCCTGGATTCCCAGTTTTCATAAAATCTGTCCAGGCATCCAGCATTTCTGCGGAAAGGGCCCTGTCATGATCCTCCCAAGGCCTCCAGCATCTGTCAAGTGTGCCAGACATATAGAAAAGCTCTGCCGAATGGTATGCGCCCCAGTCATCACCAGGAAGCTTTCTGGAAAATCGGTAAACATAGGCCGGCTGTCTTCCAAGCTCCTCAATCTTTGCGGCAAAATTCCTGCTACCCTGGCAGAGGAAGGTCTCTTTTCCGTCCTTTGGCCCGCAGGGCTCCTGGATATCCAAGTCGTTGTCGTTCCAGCCTATGATATAAGGAATATCCAGAAGCCGGTTGTCATCCATAATCTTGTAATAGCTATCATCCAGCACATATCCGTCCATGGTTGGCGTCAGGAATAATCCATGGGTGACCGGCATCATCATCCGGCCCAGGAAAGGATCCATTCCGTCAAGGATACTTTCCTGGCTCACTGCCCGAAGCTCCTCCAGGCTGTTTACTTTCAGAATCTCATCTGTAAATACCTTTCCGTATGTCTCCTGCTCTGCCTGGGGAATATCACGATGGAGCCCAAGTCCATAGGATCCGCCGCTTTGCATAATGGCCTTTGCCACCTTTCCCTTTACCCGCTCTGAGGAACAGAGGGTCTGCACACTCATAGCCCCGGCGCTCTGTCTAAAAATCGTGATATTATCCGGATCTCCCCCAAATGCTTTTGCATTCTCCATTTCTGTGGCATATCCGCCCAGGAATGCGCCACCATGGATCCATATTGCTATGGAGGTTGTCCCATCCGTATTTTTGGGCACCCAAATATTTAAGTAGAGACAGTCTTCATCCATAGCCCGTTCGAAGCCTGTCTGATCCAAATCCTTTCCATAGGGCTCGGCGTCATTGCCCTTTTGCATACACTTGTTGGCGTATGCTACCGCCTCGTATACGCCATTTCAGGCTTCCGGTCTTTCAGGGGCCTTGAATCTTCGGTTCCCTACTGGCGGATTTGCATAAGGTACTTTTCTGTACTCCATATAATCGCCATGGTCTACGCCTGTCATTTTTCCATAGGATGTTTCAATGATCATTTTTTCCTCCTTACTGCCCTGCTTTTTGGGCATACAGGGACAGTCCATGGGTGCCTGTCCTCCTGCAATATAGTTCTTTACTATGGTTTCAAAACTTCTACTTTACAGCAATGCTCCTTTGTTGTCCTGCTGTAGCCGATCCCTACAGCCAGGATGCGGCCGGTGTATTTTGGATGCTCCCCCAGCTTCCCCTGAAACCGGAGAATATAATCTTTATCCTTGATCTGGGCAATGGCTTCCTCTGGCGTATGGTCGATTTTTAACTCCAATAGGATAGCGTCTGCATTTTTCTTTTCCGGATAGAAGATAAAGTCTACATAGCCCCGGCCTGATTTATCCTCCCGCTCTACCCGATACCTGTCCCTGGCGGCCAGGTATACGAGGTTTACGACAGCGCTTAGTTCTATTTCACTGTTGTAGCTTAGGATGGGCGATTCTGTATTGTGGGCGTATTGTAAGATCTCGGCCATGGTATCCGTATCCCTGTCCAAAGTGGCTTTTAACATTTTTGCAGATATTTTGGCCAGGCGGTGGACATATCCCAGGCTGTCATGGGACAGAAGCATTTGGTCGAATTGATGCATCAGCTCCCGGTTGGGAATAAAGACACAGCCGCTTGCCGTTTCATAAGTCAGCAATCCGTAAATAACCATTGCGGAATAGATTTCAACCTTGGTATTTAACTCCTGGGAGACTGCCGCATATTCCTGTACCCTGGTTTCAACACCGGCACCTGCAATCATCAGGGCCAGGTCGTCCTGAATCTCATCTACATTATGCCTGATATAGTAGAAGATCTCATCATAGGGGCCGGAGCTGGTCCAATAATTCCGGATCTGGTTGTTCACCAGGGCATTTACCACAGAGCGGGGATTATACAGTCGGTGGCCGGCCGCCGTGTAGTACCCATCGTACCAGATACGCAGCTCCTCTCTTGTCACATTGGGGTTCTTCTGGGTATTCCGGTAGATTTCATGGAGATGGTCTACCTCTGTGTCCAGGAATCCAAAGTATTCGCTAAAGCGTTCCGTGATAGTCATATCATATTCGGTAAACATATTCAATTCGGAGCCGCTGGAGTATTTGGCAATGGGGAGGACACCTGTCATATAGGCAAATTCAACATAAACTCTGTCCTTTAACATCATTTTAAGAAAAAGAAGATAGGCATCCTTTTCCTTTTTTTGGACAAAAGGCATATGGAATAGGGCATCCCATTCATCCATGACAAACAGAAATCTGTCGCCCGTTTTCTGAAAAATATTGGTCAGAATATCCCATAGGGACTGCATCTGGTCGATGGAAAGCTCCGGATATGCTTCAGCCAGGTCATCCTTTATACCGGTAGAAATAGATGAAATATAATCCTGGTATGATCTACATTGCTCCGGCACTGTGCTGAAATCAATAAAAATCACCTGATGTTGATTCATATGATCCTTATAATCGAAATCAATCGAAGAACCGATATTCCCTTTTGTGATTTCAAGACCTTCAAATAATGTACTGGAATCCATATCCTTTTCAAAAAAGGCGGCAATCATGTGGGCCATCACACTTTTCCCGAAGCGACGGGGCCTGGTAATGCAAAAGTAACGTTCCTCCAGATCCAGGGCAGGGACCAGCTCACTGAGCAATGCTGTTTTATCTACAAAGTATCTGCTGTTGGCAATTCTTCTGTATGCTTCATAAGGAATGATACTATTTAAAAATCTTCCCATCTGTAATCCCCCTTTTCCATGGCTGATACTCACATTCTAACAATGGAAAGGAGGGAAGTCAATAAGCTTTCATGGATAATCGTATTCCCAATCCTTCCCATATCCAAAATTGGTACTTCTGGAAAGAATTGTAGCTTTTGGTAATTGGGAAGCATGATGACCAAGCCGGAGACTAGCTGCGTATTCTTGTACAGAATCCCTTGACAGGGCACTTGAGGTATGGTATTATTTATGCGGTTAGTAAAGACTAACATATCGTTCTAAGAGAACCGCAGCTATAGGCAGGGATGATAGTAAATGCTGAAAAGCATTTTTTTTTAACACCAATAGTTAGTGATAACTAACATAGGAAGGAGTATATGAATGAGCATTGTAATCATAGGTGGGCATGAGAGGATGGAAAACCGGTACAAAGAAATCTGCAAAAAATACAGACATAAGACAAAAGTGTTTACGAAAATGCGGTCAGATTTAAGCAGCCAGATTGGTACACCGGATTTAGTGATTCTGTTCACGGCAACGGCATCCCATAAGATGGTACGCTGCGCAATTACAGAGTCAGAACGCAGCAATGCGGTTCTGGAGCGTTCACATAGCAGCAGCGCAAGTGCGCTCATACATATACTGGAGACTTATGCATAATTTTTTGAACAGGGAAAAGAGAAGTTTAAGTTAATATGAACTGCCTGAAATGGTTAGATTCTTTTTATGAGGTCTAACCATTTTTTTCTTTTTTAAGGGGGGTTGACAAATTCCCTGGAATGTGCGGCCGCTCTCGCTACTGATTGAATATAAATATAAGATGTAGCGAGAGCGGCCCTTGGATTCGGACATATCAATATTCTTTATCCAAGGAGGTACATACCATATGCCGCACAACAAAATCGAAAATATCTTTTTATCTGCCGTAGATTCCGTTACTGCAAATCCGGACCAGTTTGCTGTCAATCCGAAAAAGGATTTCACCAGACAGCGCAAAATTACATCTGGCACCCTTATTTCATTTCTTGTCTCTAAAGGCTCTTCTTCCGCCAGGATGGAGATTTTGCAAATAAATAGATAATCCTTTTGAATATACAAATTTTTTTGTTCTGTCAAAAGTTAAAGACTTGTTAAGAATTACTATGCTATGATCAGAACATGAAGAAAATAAAACGAGGGAAAAGAGGTATACACTATGTTCTGGAGGATATTGAAAAAAGACCTAAAACGAAAAAAGACCATGAACATCATTCTGCTGTTGTTTGTCATTTTATGCTCAATGTTTGCAGCGGCGGCAGTGAACAACATTATAGCCGTTACAGGCGGTATCGAGCATTATTTCGATGCGGCGGATGTTCCCGATATCACCGTGCGGATGCTGACTAGCGAGGAAAATGACCTCGAGGAAAAGATTGGGGAGCTTGCCTGTGTCAAGGAGATAAGGAGCGAACATTGGCTGTGTGTATCAAGTTCAAAATATTTCAGTCATAACGGAAAGGAACTTGATAATTTCACGAATGCTGCCTATCTGCTTTCCGATAGTGAAATGTCGATCAATTATTTCGATGAGAACAATAACATCATCGAAAGCGCGGAAAAGGGCTGCTTTTATGCCAACGCTCCTTTTTTACAGGATCTTACTATAAAAAAGGGCGACGAGGTGGAGCTTACTGTCGGAAACAGTCATCTCACACTGAAGTTTATGGGGCGGTTTAAAGGAGCGCTGTTTGATTCGGGAAACACGGCTTCTCCGTATCTTATCATAAACTCTGCGGATTATGACGATCTTGACAGAGACGAAGCCACTCATATCATAAATGGCAAGCAGTTTTGTGTAAATACATCAGATGTTGATGAAATAAGGGAATTTGCAAAGAACTATAGCGGTGTATATGTCAACGCACGAGAAGACTATAAGGGTATTTATCTCTATGATATGATTTCGGCTTATGTTTTAATGGTAATCAGTATCATGCTGATGTTCACAGCCTTTGTGATGCTGCGTTTCACAATAGGCTTTACGGTCAGCGAGGAATTTCGTGAGATTGGTGTAATGAAGGCGGCAGGTATCGGCAACGGCAGTATAAGAAGCCTGTATATCGTCAAGTATCTTGCCATTGCTGTCATCGGTACACTGATAGGATATTTCTGTTCTGTCCCTCTCGGGGATATGATGATGAAATCTGTATCGAAAAATATCGTTCTCGGCAGCGGGGGCGGTACTCTTATGGGCCTTGTAAGCTCTGCGGCGGTAGTTATCATTATCCTGCTGTTCTGTTACAATTGCACACGCAGAGTCAATAAACTTTCGCCAATCGACGCAGTAAGAAACGGTCAGACAGGCGAGCGCTTCCGAAGAAAAAGTCTTTTGCACTTAGGCCGCTCCAAACTGCCACAGGCCGCATTTCTCTCGGTCAATGATGTGCTCAGTTCGCCTAAGCAGTTTTCTATCGTGATAGTTGTGTTCACGCTCTGTATCCTGTTGATGACGATTATGTCAAATTTTGCATTGACACTCAAAAGTGAAAAGATACTGCGCTTCTTCGACATGCCCTCAAGTGAAGCGCATATCCTGGATAGCGAAATATTGGGAGACATCCTGGTAGATCAGAGTGTGTATAAGCAGATTATCGCAGATACCGAAAAGCTCCTTGCCGATAACGGAATGCCCGGCAAATGCACAATGACCATGAGCACAGAGTTTGAAACATCACACAAAGGCAAAACAGCAAAGATTTCTTTCTACGTAATGAAAGGCGAGACAAATGATACGCTTTATGCAGATAAGGGCAGCGCCCCACAGAAGACGGATGAGATTGTCGTAACGGTAAGTGTCCTTGATGACTTAGGCGCGAAGATCGGCGACAGGGTAACGGCAGTAATAAATGGGAAAGAGTACGAGTTTATCATCACAGGAACATTCTCCTCTTTTATGAGCCCGGCTGCTTTTCTATATAAAGATTTTGACTTTGGAAATCTGCCGGCAAACAATATAATGGGAGTGCAGATACACTTTGACGGTAATCCCGACAAGGCGCAGATAAACAAAAACATTGAAAAGTTGAAAGACCTGCTTGACACCGACAAGGTGTATTCGACCTCGGAATTCATCAATAATTTTACGGGAATGTCTGATACGTTGAATGTAATCAAACAGATGATGATGATCGTTACTGTGATTGTAACGGCATTGCTTGTCATACTCATGGAGCGTTCCTTTATCTCTAAGGAAAAAAGCGAGATTGCACTGATGAAGGCAGTGGGTATCGGCAACGGCAGTATCATCTTGCAGCATTCGCTCAGATTTGTGATCGCTTCGGTCATTGCCTGCATTGTTTCTTCGGCGGTGCTTATGCCGGTCAGCAACGTAATGATGAATTGGGTAGGTAATATGGTCGGCGATGTATCGGGCATGAAATGCGATTTTGACCCGCTGGAAATATTTGTAATCTGTCCGGCAATTCTCATCGGCGTGACCGTCATCGGCTCATTCCTGACGGCGCTTTACGCAAAAACAATCAAGGCTTCCGATACGGCAAGCATAGAATAAGGAGGAAAATAGAATGAATAATGCGGTTTTACAGACAAAGGGACTTTGCAAGACATATATCGTGAACAAACATCAGAACAATGTGCTGAAAAACATCGATTTGACGATTAGCAATGGCGAAATGGTAGCGGTCATGGGACCTTCCGGATCAGGTAAAAGCACGCTGCTCTACTGCGTTTCGGGAATGGATAAAGTGACTGCAGGCGAGGTGTTCTTTAACGGCAGAGAAACGGCAAAGCTTAGCGATAAGGAGCTTGCAAGGCTCAGACTTGACGAAATGGGTTTTATTTTTCAGCAGATGTACATGATGAAAAATCTTTCGGTACTTGATAATATCATTTTCCCTGCGGTAAAATCAAAAAAGAATCGGTCGAGCCGCAGGCAGACCGAGGAGCGCGGCAGAGCGCTCATGCACAGGCTCGGCATTGGCGATGTGTGCGGCAATGATATCAACGAGGTGTCGGGCGGACAGCTTCAGAGGGCTTGTATCTGCCGCAGTATGATAAACAATCCTAAGATGATTTTTGCTGATGAGCCGACAGGCGCATTGAACCGTGCAAGCTCCGATGAAGTCATGAATGAGCTGCTTTCCTTAAACCGTGACGGTACGACAATCATGTGCGTGACACACGATGCAAAGGTTGCCGCTAAGTGTAGCAGGGTGCTTTACATCGTGGACGGCGGGATTGTCGGTGAAAAGGAAATGGGACATTTTGGCGGCGGTGACAAGGAGCTTCGTGACCGTGAAAGAGAACTGAATAACTGGCTTATGGAACAGGGATGGTGATTTTATGACCGATATTCTGATAGTAGAAGACGATAAGGAGTTAGCCGGCTTGCTGACTGACTTCCTGCGTGACGAGGGCTATATTACGTCAAGCGTGGACAGTGGAGAGCGTGCCGTGCAGCTCTTTGAACGATATGGTGCAAGGCTTGTGGTGCTTGACATCAATCTCCCCGATGTGAACGGCTTTGCAGTCTGCTCCAAACTTCGGGAAAATGCGGATACTCCTATACTGATCGTAAGTTCAAGGACGGGCAAGGAGGATAAGCTGAACGGCTTTGACCTCGGTGCTGACGATTATATTGAAAAGCCTTATGACATTGATATTCTTATCGCTAAGATCAAGGGAATATTCAAACGGCGGTATCAGTGTGATACATTGTCGACGGACGGTGTGACACTCAATCTTGCAGATAAAACAGCAGTCATCGACGGAAAGCCTGTAGAATTGCCTGCAAAGGAATTTGACCTGTTGGCGCTCTTACTTGAGAATCAGGGCAAAGCTCTGAAAAAAGAGTACCTGTTCAACACTGTCTGGGGCAGCGACAGCGATTCGGAACTGCAAACGCTACATGTGCATATCAACCGTCTCCGCCAGAAGCTTGGTGATAATCCTAAGAATGCAAAGCGTTTGCTTACTGTCTGGGGTGTGGGGTATAAGTTTGTATGAAGGCTTTCAGAAGATTGTGTATTGTAGTGATAACTGTATTTCTTTTATTGACGGCGGTATTGAATCTATTTCTTGTGGGAGCGAAAGACAATAATGAGGGGATTTATCGCGTTGAAGCCAAGCGGCTTGCTGATGAGATAGCAGAAACAGGAAATTATGACCTTGAAAAATATCCTCACATTACGGGAGTGTTCTGTGCTGACGATGGCGGACTGTACATCTCCGATGAGTACTATCTGATTATTGAAACAGACGGAACGCTTTATCGCGTGGAGTATACTGTCGGAAACGGACAGCACAGCATCGTGGCGGTAAACTGCGTATTGGGTGTCCTGTTCCTGCTGATGATTAGTCTTTTATATTATATCCTGAAGCGTATCATCGTACCGTTTGGCAGGTTGAACGATGTTCCGCAGGAGCTTGCAAAGGGCAATCTTGCTGTCCCGATATCGGAGGAAAAAAGCCGTTTCTTCGGAAAATTCACATGGGGCGTGAACCTCCTGCGTGAAAGTATCGAAGAAAGCCGTAAAAAAGAAATCACGATGCAGAGGGACAAAAAACTCTTGCTGCTCTCCCTTTCCCACGATATCAAAACGCCTTTGTCGGCAATCAAGCTGAACGCAAAGGCGCTTGCTAAGGGATTATATAAGGACGAGGAAAAACGACGTGCTGTTGCCAAGAGTATCAATACCCGTGCAGATGAGATAGAGCGTTTTGTCAGCGAGATTACCAGGGCGGCAAGCGAGGACTTTATGAGCTTCGAGGTCACACAGGGAGAAGCTTTCTTAGGCGTTATCATTACAAGAATAGAGGCAAGATATGCTCCTCAGCTTGCCATGTCGGGAACGGAGTTTGTAATTCAGAAATTCGATGACTGCATTCTTTCCTGCGATCCCGACCGCCTTGCAGAGTGCTTGCAAAATCTGATTGAAAATGCGATTAAATACGGTGACGGCAGACGAATTGAGATTAGCTTTGATAGAATGGACGGCTGTGAGCTTATCACGGTATCAAATACAGGCTGTACTCTTGAAGCGAAAGAACTGCCGCAGATATTCGAGAGCTTTCATCGTGGAAATAATGCGGATAGGGTGCAGGGCAACGGACTTGGGCTTTTTATCTGCAAACGGCTAATGTCGCTCATGGGTGGAGAGGTGTATGCGGATATACGTGATAAGTGCTTTTATATAACGCTTGTTGTGAAAATGGCGTAAAGTGATAGTTATTTGTTCGGGGGCGAAAGCAAGGGAAATTTCTTTGCCCTGCAGAGTGCGGTGTTGCCTGTGCTATTGGTTTTGCTGGCTGTGGAAATCATAATTTTCTTTGGTGTTAGTTGCAGCCAGCGGCTGCGGTATGCCATATTTCCTATATCAATTTTTAACCCATACACAAAATTTCACATCTGCCCTTCTATGCATAATAATGGCTATTTCCTTTCAGCTGTATTTCTAATACAATAAATATGTACTACTAATATGTACTGCATCCATGGTCCGAATGCTGCATCAACAGCAGGTAAGAACAGGTTCCGTGGGCCTCAGCCTCCAAAATCCTGGGAAGGGGTGCGGGTATGCTGGATCAGATTGCAGCCTTGAAATGGGTGCAGGAGAATATTGCAGCCTTTGGCGGGGATCCCAATAATGTGACGATCTTCGGCCAGCCGGCAGGAGGCGGCTCCGTAATATCCCACTTGTGTACCGGCGCCACCGACGGGCTGTTTCACAAAGCAATTAATAAAACCACAATAGAACCTGCCGTAACAGGCAGATCATATTTGAAAAACTGCCGCACGGCGGCAAAAAAGCCGTCGTGCAGCAGTCCATAAACAAAAACCCCTCCTTTCTTACAGCTTTTTCACAAACAGACAACGGATTGCATTCAACACTGCAAGAATCATAACGCCCACATCTGCGAAAATCGCCAGATACATATTTGCTATTCCCACAGCCCCGAATGCAAGGCAGGCGAATTTCACAACAAGCGCCATTGTAATATTCTGATAAACAATCCGCAGACACTTTCTCGAAATCTTGATTGCTTTTGCAATCTTAATCGGATCATCATCCATCAATACAATATCTGCCGCTTCGATTGCCGCATCGGAACCCATTGCCCCCATAGCGATACCAATATCCGCTCTGGAAAGAACCGGGGCGTCATTAATACCGTCACCCACAAATGCCAGCTTTGCCTTGCCAAGCTTCACCCGCAGAAGTTCTTCCACTTTTTCAACCTTATCTGCTGGCAGAAGTTCGCTGTAAACCTCGTCAATCCCAAGAGAGGAAGCAACCTGATTTGCCACTTTCTTTGCATCGCCCGTCAGCATGACAGTCTTATCAACGCCTGCTTTCTTTAATTCCGCAATCGCCGCCTTGGAATGAGGTTTGATAATATCGGAAATCACGATATGACCGGCATATTTCCCACCCACTGCCAAGTGTATAATTGTTCCGGTCTGGTGGCAGTCCTGATAAGGAATATTCAGGTGTTTCATCAGTTTGTCATTCCCGGCTGCAACCTCCATACCGTCTACCTTTGCAGTTACGCCATTTCCGCTGATTTCCTGTATATCCGATACACGGGTTCTGTCAATCTCTTTCCCGTATGCCCGCTGTAAGCTCTTGCTGATGGGGTGGGAAGATGCGCTCTCTGCAAGAGCCGCATACTCCAACAGTTTTTCATTCTCTATGGTGGAATGGTGAATCCCGTTTACTTCAAAAACGCCTTTTGTCATGGTTCCGGTTTTGTCAAAAACAACATACTTGGTCTGGGAGAGGATTTCCAGATAGTTGGAACCTTTTACCAACACGCCCTCCTTGCTTGCGCCGCCGATTCCCGCAAAGAAACTTAAAGGAATACTGATTACAAGGGCACAAGGGCAACTGATAACAAGGAATGTCAATGCCCGGTAAATCCAGACTCCCCAATCGGCAGACAGCCCCATAAAAAGCATACGGATAACAGGAGGAAGGAATGCCAGGGCCAACGCTGCATAGCAGACAGCAGGCGTATAGATTTTTGCAAACTTCGAGATAAAATCTTCCGATTTTGATTTGCGGGAGCTTGCATTTTCCACTAAATCCAGAATTTTAGAAACCGTAGATTCCCCAAACTCCTTTGTGGTTTGTATTTTCAATACACCGGTCATGCTGATACATCCGCTGATTACTTCATCGCCAACCTTTGCCTCCCTGGGCAGGCTTTCCCCGGTCAATGCGCTGGTATTCAGGCTGGAAGCGCCCTCAACTACATTACCGTCAATCGGAACTTTTTCTCCCGGCTGTACAACAATCACACTTCCAATCCCTACTTCGTCCGGGTCTACCTGCTCCAATTTTCCGTTTTTCTCTACATTGGCATAATCGGGGCGAATATCCATCAGGCTGCTGATATTGCGGCGGCTCTTACCAACCGCATAGCCCTGGAACCACTCGCCAATTTGATAGAACAGCATAACGGCAATGGCTTCCAGATACTCACCATTCTCATAAATAGCCAGTGCCATTGCCCCAATCGTAGCCACTGCCATGAGAAAACTCTCGTCAAATACCTGACGGTTTTTCATGCCCTTTGCAGCTTTCTTCAGAATGTCATATCCGATTATCAGATAATCAATCAGATAGCACGCAAAACGAAGCCATCTTCCTGCGGAGGGAAATAAATACCCATCAACTGTATCAAACATCTCTGCGGAAATAAACTGGAGTGCCAGTAAGATTCCGGCACTGATTAGAATCCGAACCATCATAACCCTTTGCTTTTTTGTCATACCGTCTTTACGGCTGCCAACAAAAATAAGAAGTGCCGCAGCCATTATGATAACGACCGTAAGCAGTATACTTATCACTAATTCCTGCATAGTAAAATCTCCTTTCAAAATATGCTTAATCATTTAATTGTTACTGGTGAAAATGACACCCCTATACTCAAGGCCGCCAGAATTTATCAACCTGTTCAAGTCAATAATATGGCTGGCGGCCTTTCGTTATATCGCATGGCTGTAACTCTGTCTAATGTGCAGTATAAATTGCAGCGGTGCATTTTAAGGGTGTCATTCCGTCACTGGCAGCTGCCGCTTAAAGGAAAATCTCGCAGTCCGGCTCCACTTTCTTGCAGGCTTTCAGCACGTTCTTCATAACGTCCTTCGGCTCCTGGCCCTCGTCGAATTCTACGATCATCTTCTGTGTCATGAAATTAACTGTTGCGCTCTGCACACCGGCGGTCTTGCGGGCGGCATCCTCCATCAGATTTGCACAGTTGGCACAGTCTACCTCAATCTTGTAAGTTTTCTTCATGGTAAAGTCCTCCTCGTTATTTTTGAATTCAGTGATTAAGCACTTGTTTAATCATCATGGTTGCAGTATAATACATAGAAAGACACCCGTCAATACCTCTCAGGCATTCCCTCCCAAATGGGCGAAAAGTATTTCCAAATGGGCGAAATGCAAACGAAAAAGAAAGGAAAAACAATATGGAACCTACAAAATTACCGCACCGGCATGGAGATGGGCAGCAAGCGGAGCTGATACAGAAACAATTAAATCATGTGGATTATTTTCAAACGGTAGCCGAAGTTTTCAAGCAGCTTGGCGATACCACCAGAATCCGCATTTTCTGGCTTCTCTGCCATAGGGAAGAATGCGTTCTCAACATTTCTGCCATGTTAGATATGTCAAGTCCGGCTGTGTCCCACCACCTTCGGCCATTGAAGAACAGCGGCCTGATTGTCTGCCGCCGTGAGGGAAAAGAAGTTTACTATCGTGCCGCAGATACGGAGCAGGGACGTCTGCTGCACCAGATGATTGAGCAGGTTATGGAAATCACCTGCCCTGAATTGTGAGGTCTGTCCCATGAATGAAGAAATGCTGAAAATACGAAAAGATATAGAACGGCTTCACCCGGCAAATGTAAATGAAGTCATTCCACTTTATCCTGGTATAGAATTGTGTTATCTGACCTTATCATCCGATCCGATTTCCGTGCAGCATAAAGCTATGCCGCATATGATTCAGATAAACTATTGTAAAGTCGGACAGATGGTATGGGAAATGAAAAACGGGAACTGTATTTATCTGAATCCGAGTGATTTTTCCCTGCATACCATGAATGCCTGTACGGATTCCGTGATTCGTTTTCCAAATGGGATCTATCAGGGGCTTACTGTCTGCATTGATTTACAGGAAGCCGCCGGCAATCCGCCGGAACCATTAAAGCACAGCAGTATTTTTGAAACGATATTGCCGGAAAAATTCTGTCAGAATGACCGTCCGGTTTTTCTCGCCGGAAACGAGCAGACAGAAACTATTTTTTCTGCATTTTATAACCAGCCGGAAATGCTTAAATTACCATACCAAAGAATTAAAGTTTTGGAGTTATTGCTTTATCTTTCTAAAATAGCGTTTATTCCTCAAAACAAACTGACGGAATACCAATCGGAACTGATAGAAAACATCCACAAAATCCATGACCATCTTTTGCAGCAGATGGAACAAAGGATTACCATAGAGGAACTTTCCAAACAGTATCTTATCAATCCGACAACCTTAAAAAATGCTTTTAAGTCGGTTTACGGGACTTCCCTTGCCGCACACATCAAAGAACACCGCATGGGGCAGGCAGCAAAGATGTTGAAAGAAACAGATATGACCATAGCCGAAATTGCACAGGCTGTTGGCTATGATAGTCAGAGTAAATTTACTGCCGCATTTAAATCTTTTTATCAAGTCCTGCCAAGTGCGTACCGAAAAAAGTAATTGAGATGCAGCGCACGATTCAAAGCCGCTCCAGGGGAACGCATGGAACGTGTCAAACGCCGGAAGGCGCAGGGGCTTCAGGACAGATACCTTTATGATTACACCTTCTCCAACGATAACGGCCAGAACCCCGTCATGGAGAAAGCCCACGCCTATGTGGAACATTGGAAGGAGGCGTACCGGGACAATACCGGCCTTCTGCTCTTTGGTGACGTGGGAACCGGGAAATCCTTTTTTTGCAGGCTGTATCGCCAATGCCCTGCTTGACCGTGACGTGCCAGTACTGATGACAAATTTCTCGTCTATCCTAAACCGGCTGACCGGTGTGTTTGCCGAGGACAGGGCGGCCTTTATCACCAGCCTGGACGATTACAGCCTGCTTATCATTGACGATTTAGGGGTGGAAAGGAATACCGAGTATGCCATGGAGCAGATGTTTACCGTCATTGACAGCCGGTATCGGAGTAAGAAGCCGCTGATTGTCACGACAAACCTGAAACTGGAAGAAATCAAGAACCCGCCAGACCTTGCCCACGCAAGGATTTATGACCGCATACTGGAACGGTGTGCGCCGGTTCTCTTTTCCGGAAAGAATTTCCGGGAGGAAGGAGCTATGGCGACCAAAGCGGCGGCGAAGGAGATTGTAAGTAAGGAATAACAAAACCTGATTGCATGAAAAGGAGAATTTATGGGCAGCGAGAAAATTACAGAGAACACTACCACCACAGCACCGGCTAAGGACGCTCCCGCACTGGTGAAGAAGATTGGCCGGACTACCTACATTGTGAGGGTTCATTTCAGCAAGACCAGCAAGGAAACCATGAGCGACAAAATCAAGCGTATGCTGAAAAATGAGATACAGCAGATGTGAAAAAGCGATAACGGAAACAGGCCGGGATTCAGAAATGCGCTGGCTCCCGGCTTGTAAAATCAGGAGGTTTATGGTAGTATGGAGATACGAAAACAGAAGGGAAAGCAGGTGGGAAGATTGACAGTGACGGAACAGATAGACCAGAAACATCAGGAAGATTTACAGAGGCTAAGAGGCTTTCGCCTGCTTGATGATGATTTCCTCACAAAGTGTTTTGAGGGAGATACGGCAAGCATAGAACTGGTATTGCAGATTGTACTGGAAAAACCGGATTTAAAGGTGCTGGACGTCCGCACCCAGGTATTTGTGGAGAACCTGCTGAACCGTTCGGTGAGGCTGGATATCCTGGCTACGGACAGCACAGGGGCAAAACTGAATGTGGAGGTACAGCGCTCCGACAAAGGAGCCGGGAGAAAAAGGGCAAGGTACAACAGCAGCATGATGGACGCAAACCTTTTGAAGAAAGGCGAGGACTTCGACAAGCTGCCGGAAACGTGGGTAATCTTTATCACAGAGAATGACGTAATGGGAAAAGGGCTGCCGCTCTATCCGATTGAGCGGTGCTTTTTAGGAACCGGGGAAAGATTTGAGGACGGTTCGCACATACTGTATGTAAATGGCGCTTACCGCAGCGATACGCCAATCGGGAAGTTAATGCATGACTTCTCCTGCACAGACGCAGCGGATATGTACTATGGGACACTGGCGGACAGGGTGAGATTTTTCAAAGAGAGCAAGGAGGGAATCGAGATTATGTGCCGTGCTATGGAAGATATGAGAAATCAGACATTAAAAGAAGGAATGATAAATGTTGCAAAGAAAATGTTGGAAGATGGGACAATAACGCTTGAAAAGATTGCGGAATTTGTCGGTCTTTCTGTTGAAGAGGTCAAAAAAATAAAAACAGACCAGAATATCCCTTTAGGATAAGTAATGTAGATTGAGGTGAAAATAAATGTTTGGAGATTTAATATATTTTAATAAAAAGAAGGTTGATCAGTATTCGGCATTGATTTTAGGAAAAAATATAGAAACAAGGGTTATTGATAAGGATAACATTGAAGACATATCAGCCAACTATTTATTGGAATGCTCCAATTTTGAAAAACTTCTACAAAGGAGAGATGATTTTATCGACTATGTTGATGATAATCAAGGCATTTCAATTAAAGATGTTAGAATTTCTTCCATCATTAAAGTTTCTGGTGAAATTTATATACCTGAACAATTTGATATGGTTCATTTAATTGATCAATATAAAGATATGATTGTTTCACAAGTAGATTACGAAGATAATAATCAACGGGAATTAATAAATTCTGTTTTGAAAAATTCAAAAGTAAAAATACCTATATTTTGCGAATTGGGGGGTGATTGTGATTACTGGATGGGAATAGGGAAAGTATCACAAGAAGATATGCTGATTGACTATAATGAGTTGGAAGATTATGAAGGAAAAGAGTTAACTATTATTGCAAGATTGGAATCCCGAAAATATTATAGAGATAAACCACTTCCGGTTTTTGATATTTATAAAGATTTTTTAGGACTAAATCGAGCGTTAAGAAAACAAATAGCTTCGGGAAAAAAGCAAGAATTTGAAAGTATTGATGTTAATGAAGATTATATTGGATTAGAATTACTTGCTATTTATTGATAGGGCTGTTATATGAAAAATACGATCAAAGAATTTATAGAACCAACAAATAAAGAAAAACAAGAATTATGGCAAAAGGCAGTTTTTGTTTTTGATACTAATGTACTGTTGAATTTGTATAGATATTCTGCAAAAACAAGGAAATCTTTATTAGCTGCTTTTGAAAATTTTAAGGATAGAGTATGGATTCCATACCAAGTGGCATATGAGTATATGCGTAAACGTTGTGAGGTCATATATGAAACAGTTCAAAGATATGAACAATTTAAGAAGGAAATGGAAAACTTCACAAATAAAGCAGTAGAAACTTTACGTTTGACTTCCAGCGATGAGGAAGTTTCTGAATTAAAGAGGTATTTGTTTAAATGGTTAGATAGTAATAAAGACCGAAACTTGTTAGTGGTTAACGCAGATGAAGATGAGATATTGGATAAAATTTTGACAATTTTTGATGGCAGAGTTGGTTCACAGATTGATGATAAAGAACTAAATGCAATAAAAGAAGAAGGTGAGAAAAGATATAAACAGAGTATTCCGCCTGGATTCAAAGATGATAAAAAGAAGAAAAATTCGGAAGATGACAATAATGCCTATGGAGATTTGATTATATGGAAGCAGATAATTAAATATGCGAAGGAGAATGGAGTAGGTATTGTATATGTTACACATGATCAAAAAGAAGATTGGTGGAATATTACCAAAGGTAAGACGATAGGGCCAAGAATAGAACTTATAAAAGAATTTATCACAGAAACTAATCAGGAATTTCATATGTATTCTATGGACGGGTTTATAAATACATACAATAAAATGAATGAAAATCAAATTGATAAAAGTGCTATTGATGAAGTGATTGGTCTTGAAAAAGCAGATAAAAAGAATCGAAGATACAAAAAGCGAAATGAAGGAATTTCTTTATCAGAAAAAATAGCACGCACAGAAGATACTATAGAAAAAATTCAAAATAGAATTTTAAGAAGAAGAAAAATCATGGAAGATATTGAAAATAAATATCAGAAACAAGGTATTGAACTACCTGAAAATATTCAGTTTCAATATGATAATACAAAAGTTAAGAGGGAGGAACTAGAGGAAATCTACGAGAAAAAATTACAAGAACTGAATGTTTTAAAGCAAACGCTTAGTGAAACAGAAATTATAAATTCGTTATAAAAGATTTGCAACTATTGTGCTTACAGAATCAAGAGCATGAATAAAGACCACAGCCGGGAATCTAAAAACAGGTTCCCGGTTCTTTTTTGTCCTAAAATGTAAAGTTTTTGTGAATATGATTAAAAAGTCCTTTACAAAACGTCACTGGCAAGACTGCAAAAAGCATACTTATTTCATGCGGCGCAAGACTGGCTCCGTTTGACATTGCGGAGCTTCGGGAGATTATGAGCTATGACGAGCTGGGGCTGGATACTCTGGGGGATGAAAGGACGGCCCTTTTCTTCCTTATCAGCGACACCGACACCA
>CAJUQB010000024.1 GCA_910588285.1 uncultured Lachnospiraceae bacterium | reverse complement strand
ATCGCCGCCTGAGCAGCCGCAAGGCGTGCGATTGGTACACGGAACGGTGAGCAGGACACATAGTCCAGACCGATCTTGTGGCAGAACTCTACGGAGGAAGGATCTCCGCCGTGCTCGCCGCAGATACCGATATGCAGGCTGGGGTTCACCGGCTTGCCCAGCTTGATGGACATCTCCATCAGCTTGCCCACGCCAGTCTGATCCAGCTTCGCAAAGGGATCGTTCTCAAAGATCTTGGTGTCGTAGTAGGCATCCAGGAACTTGCCGGCATCGTCACGGGAGAAGCCGTAAGCCAGCTGTGTCAGGTCGTTGGTTCCGAAGCAGAAGAAGTCAGCCTCGGTAGCAATCTCGTCTGCAGTTAAAGCTGCACGGGGGATCTCGATCATAGTACCAACCTCGTACTCAATCTTCACGTCAGATGCTGCGATCTCTGCGTCAGCAGTCTCCACAACCACCTTCTTCACGAACTTCAGCTCCTTGATATCGCCGATCAGCGGGATCATGATCTCCGGCTTCACCTTCCAGTCAGCATGAGCCTTCTGTACGTTGATGGCTGCACGGATCACAGCTCTTGTCTGCATCTTGGCAATCTCCGGATAGGTAACAGCCAGACGGCAGCCTCTGTGTCCCATCATGGGGTTGAACTCATGAAGGCCGGTGATGATGTTCTTGATCTCCTCAACGGACTTGCCCTGAGCCTCTGCCAGCTTCTTGATATCCTCCTCCTCGGTGGGAACGAACTCATGAAGAGGCGGATCCAGGAAACGGATGGTAACCGGATTGCCCTCAAGCGCCTCGAACAGGCCCTCAAAGTCACCCTGCTGATAGGGCAGGATCTTGTCCAGAGCTGCCTCTCTCTCCTCAACCGTATCTGCACAGATCATCTCACGGAATGCAGCAATTCTGTCCTCCTCGAAGAACATATGCTCGGTACGGCACAGTCCGATACCCTCAGCGCCCAGCTCCCGGGCCTTCTTGGCATCTGCCGGCGTATCTGCATTGGTGCGGACCTTCAGGGTGCGGTACTTGTCTGCCCATGCCATGATTCTTCCGAACTCACCGGCGATAGTAGCATCAACGGTGGGGATAATGCCATCGTAGATATTGCCGGTAGTACCGTCGATGGAGATGGGATCTCCCTCATGGAACTCCTTGCCTGCCAGAGTGAACTTCTTGTTCTCCTCGTCCATAGCGATATCGCCGCAGCCGGATACACAGCATGTCCCCATACCACGGGCAACTACTGCTGCATGGGAGGTCATACCGCCCCGGACAGTCAGGATACCCTGTGCTGCCTTCATACCGGTAATATCCTCCGGAGAGGTCTCAAGACGAACCAGGACAACCTTCTCACCCTTTGCCGCCCACTCTACTGCATCGTCTGCCGTAAATACAACCTTACCGCAGGCTGCACCCGGGGAAGCGCCAAGGCCCTTGCCCATGGGGGTAGCTGCCTTCAGGGCTGCCGCGTCAAACTGGGGATGGAGCAAGGTGTCAAGATTCCGGGGATCGATCATGGCAACTGCCTCTTCCTCGGTTCTCATACCCTCATCTACCAGGTCGCAGGCAATCTTCAGAGCTGCCTGAGCGGTTCTCTTACCGTTTCTGGTCTGCAGCATGTAGAGCTTCTGGTTCTCAACCGTAAACTCCATATCCTGCATATCTCTATAGTGATCCTCCAGGGTCTGGCAAACCTGCTTGAACTGGGCAAATGCCTCCGGGAACTTCTCCTCCATCTGAGCAATGGGCATGGGAGTGCGGACACCTGCAACCACGTCCTCGCCCTGGGCATTGGTCAGGAACTCACCCATCAGCTTCTTCTCGCCGGTAGCCGGGTCACGGGTAAATGCAACGCCGGTACCGCAATCGTCGCCCATGTTACCAAATGCCATGGACTGTACGTTTACTGCAGTACCCCAGGAATAGGGGATATCGTTATCGCGGCGGTATACATTGGCACGGGGGTTGTCCCAGGAACGGAACACAGCCTTCACGGCTCCCATCAGCTGCTCCTTGGGATCATCCGGGAAGTCAGAGCCGATCTTGGCCTTGTACTCCGCCTTGAACTGGCCGGCCAGCTCCTTCAGGTCCTCTGCCGTCAGGTCAACGTCCTGGGTCACGCCCTTCTTCTCCTTCATCTGGTCGATCAGCTCTTCAAAATACTTCTTGCCAACCTCCATAACTACGTCCGAATACATCTGGATGAATCTTCTGTAGCAGTCCCAGGCCCAGCGGGGATTGTTGGACTTCTCAGCAATTACATTGACAACAGTCTCATTCAGACCAAGATTCAGGATGGTATCCATCATACCAGGCATGGAAGCCCTTGCACCGGAACGAACGGATACAAGAAGCGGATTCTCATGATCGCCGAATTTCTTGCCGGTGATCTCCTCCATCTTCACAATATACTCGTTGATCTGTCCCTGGATCTCGTCATTGATCTCCCTGCCATCCTCATAATACTGGGTGCAGGCCTCGGTAGTAATGGTGAAGCCCTGTGGAACAGGAAGCCCCAGGCTTGTCATCTCTGCCAGGTTCGCGCCCTTTCCGCCAAGAAGTTCACGCATGTTAGCATTACCCTCACTGAAGAGGTATACCCATTTGTTTGCCATTTGAAAATTCCTCCTAAACTATACTTTGTGAAACAAGCGCTCTCCGCGCACACATCCATTGTAACATATTTCCAGATTTATTCAATAACTTTTCTCCATAAATTGTGAAAAAAATAACAGTTCAGCCCGCCTTTCCAGGGGGCTGAACTGCTTGCTTTGTATTCTCTATCCTTCTTAAGTATATCCTTAAAACGTAAATTTATCCGCAAAATATGCATCCAGGTCTGCGATTTTGATCCGCTCCTGCTCCATGGTATCACGATCCCGGACCGTCACTGCCCCGTCATTCTCGGAATCAAAATCAAAGGTCACGCAGAAGGGCGTCCCGATCTCATCCTGACGGCGGTAGCGCTTGCCGATGGCTCCGCGGTCGTCATACTCGCAGTTATACTTCTTGGACAGCTGGGCATAAATCTTCTCTGCGCCCTCCCCGAGCTTCTTGGACAGAGGCAACACGCCAATCTTCACAGGCGCCAGGGCCGGGTGGAAATGAAGGACGGTACGGATATCCGGCTTCTCCTCCGTTCCGATGTTCTCCTCGTCGTAAGCGCCGCAGAGGAAGGCCAGCACCACGCGGTCAGCCCCCAGAGAGGGCTCGATGACATAAGGCACATACCGCCAGTCCTTCTGGTCGTCGTAATAGGTCAGATCCTGCTTGGACACATTCTGATGCTGGGTCAGGTCGTAATCAGTGCGGTCTGCAATGCCCCACAGCTCACCCCAGCCAAAGGGGAACAGGAATTCAATATCTGTGGTGGCCTTGCTGTAGAAGGACAGCTCTTCCTTCTCATGGTCGCGGACCCGCATCTCCTCCTCCTTCATGCCCAAGGATTTCAGCCAGTTGATACAAAACTCCTTCCAATAAGCAAACCACTCAAGGTCTGTCTCCGGCTCGCAGAAGAACTCCAGCTCCATCTGCTCAAACTCCCTGATACGGAAGATAAAATTCCCCGGAGTGATCTCATTGCGGAAGGACTTGCCGATCTGACCGATGCCGAAGGGGATCTTCTTGCGGGAGGTACGCTGGACGTTCCGGAAGTTCACAAAGATGCCCTGGGCTGTCTCCGGCCGCAGATACACCGTATTCTTGGTGTCCTCAGTCACGCCCTGGAAGGTCTTGAACATCAGGTTAAACTGGCGGATATCCGTAAAATTGTGCTTGCCGCAGCTGGGGCAGGGCACATGGTTGTCCTCGATAAAGCGCATCATCTTCTCCTGGCTCCAGGCGTCCACAGACCCCTCCAGCTCTATGGTATGCTCCGCCGCGTAATCCTCGATAATCTTATCCGCCCGGAAACGCTCATGACACTCCTTACAGTCCATCAGAGGATCGGAAAAGCTTCCCAGATGGCCGGAGGCCACCCAGGTCTGGGGATTCATCAGGATCGCGCAGTCCACCCCCACATTGTGGGGGTTCTCCATGATAAACTTCTGCCACCAGGCCTTCTTCACATTGTTCTTAAGCTCCACACCCAAATTGCCGTAATCCCAGGTATTGGCTAGGCCCCCGTAGATCTCGGAGCCGGGGTACACAAAGCCTCTGGCCTTGGCCAGCGCTACGATTTTTTCCATTGTCTTTTCCATATCTGTGTTCCTCATTCCTTTTTATTTTCTGTTACATAGTTCTGCTTCGATTCGTGTTCCTATTTGTAAATAATATAGGTCAGCGCCAGCTCTTCCCCGTCCATGGCATCCTCCGGCAGGCTGATGGACACCGTATCCTTCGCCGCAATGCCCGTGTATTTGGATGAGACAAACAAGACCGTGCCATCCACCTTCACATCTGCCTTGGTGCTTAAAATGACTGCCTTGTAGGTATCGTCCGCCAGAACGATCCCGGAGTCCACCACATCCCCCAGGACGCCGTCCTCCACCTCCAGAAATTCCGTATTGAAATCAAATCCTGCTGCCAGAGCCTGGGGCACTGTCCCTGCAAACATCTTCACACCGTTGAAGTCCGCATAATCCTGGTAGCCGGCATAGTTGATATGCAAGGTAGCCACTCCGTCCGCCACCTCGAACTTGTCCATCTCTACACTCTTCTCTCCGTGCTCTGCCGCATAGTTCTCCACCCGTTCCTTGACGTATGCCTCCAGCTCCTCCTGATTATAATATCCCTTGTCAAAGGGCTCCACGGTGGCCTCCGTAATCTTGCCTTTTTTCTGCACATATACCGTATTCCTGTTTGCATCCAGCTCCCCTCCGCAGGCAGTGAGAACCGCTGCAAGGACTGCCGCAATCAGGCACAGGCCGATCAATCGTTTCATAGTATTCCTCCAATCTTAAACGTGAATCTAAAATATTATACCCTTTCTGTCCTGTGATTTCAACTGTTATCGCGCCAAAAAATCAAGATTTTCCTCCAGGACCTGCAGAGACTGGAAACTCCTGTCTATGTAACGACCCATATAATCCCGCATAATCCACTCCAAACGGCTCAATACTTCCCCGGATACCGTAAAGGTGTACAGCTTCTCGATTCCGGAGGTAATAATATACTGCAGCGTATACCGGGTGGAAGCATCCACAGGGATCGCGCCGCTGCTCTTGCAGCCCTGGCAGAGTACGCCTCCCCGGCTGCTGTCAAACCAGATAAGCTCCTCCTCCCTCCCGCAGCTCTGACAGGAAAATACATTTGGATACTCCCCATTGACCACCATTGCCTTCAGCTCATAGATACAGCGCACCAGCCGATTGGGCAGCTGCTCATGCTCCAGAGCCCGCATGGACTGGTATAAAAGCTTCAGCATATGTATTTCGTCGGAATTTTCCCTGGTATAATAATCTGCGATCTCCAGAAAATAGAACCCGTAATAAACATTTTCAAAATCCTCCACCAGCTGGCGGAAATAATTGGAAATGGAGGCCTTCACCACCGTGTAGGAGCTGCGCCCCTCATAGACCTCAAATTCCCCGAAAGCAAAGGGGTTGGCGGCAGCCGTCAGCTGGCTGCCCTGACGTCTGGCCCCTCTGGCAAAGGCGCTGATCTTGCCCCGCTCCCTGGTGAGGATCGTTATTCTTTTGTCATAATCCCCAATGGGAATCGCTGCCAACACCATACCGGTAAGCACAATGGTCTGCCCCATCTTTCGTGCTCTCCTCCTTCGCTGAATCCGTCGCACTGCCTGTTTCTGTCCTGCAGGCCCTGCTGTAGGTCAGATAATCGCTGACCTTTCCCGTACTTTCAAAATGTATCCATTCCTGTTCCACCATGGAAATCCCCCTTATCTGCTGTGCCTTGGCACATGTACTGGATGCCCTTGGCATCTTAAGATTAGGTTTTCCACAGGTTCCCCGGATATACCAGATAAAAAATGGTAAGTTTCCGATCAGGCGTCCTCATCCTTATAGCCAAAATTTTTAATCATAAAATCACTGTCCCGCCAGTCCTTTTTCACCTTGACCCACAGCTTCAGGTTCACCCGGCACTCCAGGAGACGCTCCATCTCAAATCTGGCATTGGAGCCGATTTTTTTCAGCATGGCTCCGCCCTTTCCAATGATGATCCCCTTGTGGGAATCACGCTCACAGATGATGGTGGCCTCAATATCCGTGATATCCTTCCCCGGCCGCCGCTTCATCCGGTCAATGGCCACTGCAATCCCATGGGGAATCTCCTCGTCCAGGGCATGGAGCGCCTTCTCTCGGATCAGCTCAGCCACAATCTGCCGCTCCGGCTGGTCTGTCACCGTATCCTCATCATAGAACATGGGGCCATAGGGCAGATATTTGAAAATCAGCTCCGGCAGGATCCTGGTATTCTCCCCCCGCAGGGCGGAGAGGGGCACAATCTCCGCAAAATCAAAAACCTTGCGGTAGGTATCAATAAAGGAGAGCACCTCCTCCTTTTTCACGGTATCAATCTTATTGATCACCAAAATCACAGGGATCGTAATCCGTTTCAGCTGCTGGATGATATGCTGCTCCCCTGCCCCGATAAAATTGGAGGGCTCCACCAGCCACAGCACCACGTCCACATCCCGAAGGCTCTTCTCCGCCACATTTACCATGTACTCGCCCAGCTTGTTTTTTGCCTTGTGGATGCCCGGGGTATCCACAAAGATGATCTGTCCCTTTCCCTCCTCAGTATACACCGTCTGGATTCGGTTCCGGGTGGTCTGGGGCTTCTTGGAGGTAATGGCGATCTTCTGGCCGATCAGATGGTTCATTAAGGTGGATTTCCCCACATTGGGCCGCCCGATCAGGGTCACAAAGCCTGATTTCAACAATTCATTCATATGCATTCTCCTATATTGTTTCCAGCGTCCGAAACAGCTGCGCCTGCTCCTTCAGCTTGTCCTCATTTCCAATGACACAGAGGGCCTCCTCTGCAAGCACTGCCTCCACCAGGGGAGCCAGGGCGCGGATATCCTCCTGGGTTACGGCAAGCACCTGATCCCGCTCCCGCTGCAGCTCCTCTTTGGTGAGCCCCTTCAGATAGGCTGCCAGAGACCAGGCAGTCTGCCCGGCCGGGGTCTTGGGCCTGTCCAGCTCGCTGACTGCACCGACGACATATTTTGTCATCTCCCGCTCATCTGCCGTAAATGCCCTAAGGTAGGCCGGGCATTCCTCATAGATCCGGTTTGTCTGTTCCAGATTGGGATCCCGGTAGGAGCTTAGGAAGCTGTCTCCGTTTCTGGAAAATACGGCCCGGCAGCCATAGGCGCCGCCCCTGATGCGGACCTTCTGCCACAGGTACTCATATTCCAGAATAACCGTCAGCACCTTCAGCGCCCCGGTATAGGCAAAGCCGGCCTTTTTGAAGTTTCCTGCCCTGGAGACATACTGCACCTGGGAGGCGTCCAGAAATCCCTCGTTCCCCGGTCTCATCTGCATCCGGGACGCCTCCCGGCATTCCCCGTCCCCCGGCCTCATCTGCATCCGGGACGCCTCCTGGCATTCCCCGTCCTCTGGCCTCATCTGCATCTGGGACGCCTTCTGACCTTCCTTATTCTTGGGCCCGCATCCCTGTCCGGCGTACCGTCTGGCGGCCGGCTCTGCCTGCAGCCGCTTCAGAAATCCCGGCATGGCAGCCTCCGCCCCCTGCCAGCCTGCAGGCTGGCCTCCAACGCTGACCAGAAGGTTCTCCTGCCGGAACAAACGCCCCATCAGCCCCTCCAGGCGCCGGGCCAGCTGCTCCTTCTCCTCCTCATAATGCTCCTCCAGGCGGCAGACCAGGCGGTAGAATTCGATTCCGCCCACAAGCTCCCTGTGTCTTGCGGTCAGAGACACATAGGACAGGGCCCGCAGCGCAGAGGCAGCATCCCCCGCGGAGGCCAGCCGTTCCTTCAGGCCTGCCTTCAGCCTGGCCAGGATCTCGTAGAGCCGGCGCCGGTCTGTCAGCTTCGTCTCTGCCAGCATCTCTCCCATCAGCTCCAGTGTCTTTGGAATATGCTCCACAAGGGTCCTGGCCTTCCATAAGAAGACTGTCCGGCAGCCATGATCCGCCCTGTGGCTGCAGACCCGGATGTCCCCGCCAATGCCGCCGGTGAAGAGGTTCGTCTCATTGGCCAGCTCCTGGTATGTATGGCTCTTTGTGTCCATATAGCCCAGCACTGCCTTCAGGATCCCCAGATAAGGGATGTCCGCCTCCGCCACTGTCTCCGCATCAAACACCAGGCTCAGATACGCAATCCCGTTATCAGCCACCGGATGGTACAGGGCCGGACAGCCGGACAGGCTCCGCTCCTCCCAGCATGGAAGCTCTGCCCTCCTGTTCAGATCTGCCCTGGACAGAAGAGGAATCCGCAGCAGATCCCTGGGGGCGGAGGGTTCCTTCTGGTACTGCTGCAAATGGGCCGTATCTGCCACGAGCCCTTCCAGCTCCTTCTGGCTAAGAGAATTCCTGTATGCCAAAAGCCGTTCCCTTTGGGCCTGCTCCAGCCGTGCCCCATAGCCCGGCCTTGGCTCGACCACCACCACGGCCCTGTGGGGATTCTGCAGCAGATATTTGACAATCAGCCCCTCAAAATATCCGGTATCCACCTGGTCCCGAAGCCATTGGATCAATGGCAGCTCCTCCAGGCGCTGGAATGGCCGGCTGTCGTCATACAGCCAGGTATCCATGCAGCGGATTCCCCACAATAGCCCCTTGGGAAACCTGCCGAAATCCGCCTCCCGGTACTGGAATTCATAGCGGTTCAGGCCGGCCAGCAGGGAGGTCTTATTCAGGCCTCCCTCCGCCTGCTCCGCAAGCACCCCCTCCACAAGCTCCAGGAATGCATCCTTTTTCTCCGGATTGCTGTTCCTGGCCACCACAGAAAAAATCGGCTGCAGCACGCTGCTGCGCCAGGAGCTCTCGATATCCTTGCCAATGCCAGCATCCAGAAGAGCCTGCTTCACCGGCGCGCCGGGGGCCTCCAGGAGGGCATATTCCAGAATGTGGAAGGCAATGCACAGCTCCTCATTCAGCGCCGTATCCACCGCGTAGCTTAGGGACAGACAGGTCTTATCCGCAACCGTATCCCCGGCAGGCACCCCATAGGGCTGCACCACCTCCCGCTGACGGAGAAATGGCTTCTGCAGGGGAATTCCGGAATCTGTCTCCTGATATCCGTATTGGCAGAGATATTCCTGATCAATCCAGTTCAGCCGCTCCTCCATATCCATATTTCCATAGAGATACAGGTAGGAATTGGAGGGGTGATAGTATTTCCTGTGAAAATCCAGAAATTCCCCATAGGTTAGCTTTGGAATCTGCTCCGGATCACCGGCCGCACTGAAGGCATATGCATTATCGGGATTCAGGGCCTGGAGAATCTGCCGGCTTAGGATACTCTCCGGGGAGGAACAGGCCCCCTTCATCTCATTGTACACCACGCCGTTTATGGTGAGATCATCCTGGACCGCCCCCAGCTCGTAATGCCAGCCCTCCTGCCGGAAAATCTCCTCCTGCTTATAAATATTGGGCCGAAACACCGCATCCAGATAAACGTGCATGAGATTTTTAAAATCCGTATCATTGACACTGGCCACCGGGTAGAGCGTCTTATCCGGATAGGTCATGGCATTCAGGAAGGTATTCAGGGATCCCTTCACCAGCTCCACAAAGGGATCCTTCACCGGGAACTCCTGTGAGCCGCAGAGCACCGTATGCTCCACAATATGCGCCGCGCCGGTGCTGTCCCCGGGCGGCGTGCGAAAGCCGATATAAAATACCTTATTTTCATCGGAATTGGATATGAGGCAGATTCGTGCGCCTGATTTTTTATGGCGCAGAAGCACACCCTCTGACTGGATATCAGGAAGGGGCTGCCTTCGGATCTGCTCATATGCTTTGCACTGTTCCATGTTCATTGTTGTTCTCTCCTGAATCGGAAAGAGGTTGTCCCAAATGAGACAACCTCCGTGAGCAAGCTTCTTATGTTATGAATTAACCCAGGCGGACTACATTGGCAGCCTGCGGTCCCTTCTCGCCTTCCACTACTTCAAACTCTACTGCTTCCCCATCCTTCAATTCCTTGAAGCCTTCCATGTTCAATGCGGAAAAATGTACGAATACATCGTTCCCCTCTGCATCGGAAATAAATCCATAGCCCTTCTTCGCATTAAACCATTTTACTGTTCCCTGTTGCATAGTACCTTCCTCCTAAATACATGAAAAAAAATAACGATTGTTCATGGCATTTCTTACCTTTCTCCGCCACAAACCATAGACTAGCATACTTTCCGGCTCCTGTCAACTGTTCGGGCAGATATTTTATAAGGTTTTCATAGTTCATGCAGTACGCTTACCGCCTCACGGATCATTCCCCGGTCTGTCTGGTAGATTTCATACTCGGACAGGCCGCCAGCTCCCATCTGTACCCCGTTTCTGCGGTACACCATGGCGCTGTCCCGGCTCCTTTTTCCGGACATGTGATAGGCCGTGATCCCGGTGGCAGGATACAGCTCCCGAATGGCTGCCCCGCAGACGCCGCCTCCGGCCATAATGGCCACCCGGCCCCTGCTCTGCTCTGTCAGCTTCCGCAGGCATTCCTTTCCCTCCAGGCAGCTGTTCTGCTGTCCTGAGGTGAGGATGGTATCAATCCCAAGGGACGCCGCCTCCTCCACTGCGGCAAAGGGATCTGCGCACAGGTCAAAGGCACGGTGCAGGGTCACTGACATCCCGCCTGCAGCGTCCATCAGAATCTCCATCCGCTCCCTGTCAAGCCTCCCGTCGGGAGTCAGGATCCCGATCACAACTCCCTCTGCCCCCAGCTGCCGGAAGCTGCGCACCTCCTGGCGGATGATGGAAAATTCATGGTCCGTATAGCAGAAATCGCCGAACCTTGGACGGATCAGCACATGAATCCTGTTCCTGCAGCTTTTTTGTACCTCCTCAAAAAAAGCCGCTGTGGGCGTTGTTCCGCCGATTACCAGGCTGCTGCACAGCTCCAGGCGGTTTGCCCCGGCCTCTGTGGCAATCACTGCCGACTCCACGCTGTCCACACAGCCTTCCAAAATATATTCTCTCATAGGATACTCTCTGCCTCCTTCATTCCTCCTGCCCTGGCTCCAGCTGCAGGATCCTGGCCATCAGCTCCACGCTGCCCACATGGTAGCCGCACAGCCCTAAGATACTGAAAGGCCCCGGCCTGACTGCCGCCAGAAGCGGCAGCTTCTCCGGTTCCACATACATGTCCCTGGCTGCCTGCTCGGCATGGCAAAAGCCGTGATCCAGATAAACCCGGATCCCCGGCAGCGCTTCCAGGACTGCCTGAAGGGTCTTGTTCTCCAGATCCTTCTCCTTCTCCAGTAAAAATATAATCTGATGCGGCAGGGCGGAAAGCAGGGCCTTTTGCTGGAGCATTTCATTTAACACATGCTCCGTGGGCTCCTGCCCCACCTCCAGAAATGCCAGAATGCCCTTGCCGCCAGACAACAGCTCCGACAAAAGGACCTGCTCCCCTGCAGTGCTTTCCACCGGAAAATCCTCCAGCTCATTGCGGCACAAAAGCTCCCCCAGAGCCCCCTGCTCTGCGGATACGGATATCTCCCTGCACTGACCGGAGGCAATTGCAGCTTGCAGCACGCTGGCATGCTGGCTGCCGCTGGGCAGGCGGTTCACAGTAATCAGCCGGTATTGCCCCTCCAAGAGCTCCAGCTGAAGCTTCCCGTCCCGGAAGGCAGCCTCTTCATAATGAAGGGGCACAAACTGATCCCCCATAAGCCTTGCAATGGAATAATTCTGCCCGTAGGTCCATGTTGCGGCATCTGCCGCCTCCAGGCAGAGCATACCCCTGCCCTCCGGCTCCTGGCCGGCTGCCCGCACAAATCCCCCTGCCTGCCAGAACTCCGGCTCCCCGTCTGCCGGATTCAGCCGTGCCGGAATCCCAAGGCTCCTGGCAATGGCCACAAACAGGCTCCTTCTGCCCAGGGAGCCTGCCCGTCCCAGACGCAGGCATCCCATAGGCGTGCCGGGCAGGTCCGGATAAGTCTCCTTCTCATCCTCCAAAACCGCTTCCCGGATGTAATCCCAGATAGTCTCCGGCTGCTTCCGGAAGGCCGCCTGCTGCTCCCGGGTAAAATACCCGCGGATCCGGGGCGGATAGGGCGTCAGCTCCTCCCGGTCAATCCTTGGGCACAGCACATAGCGCTCATAGAGCCCCTGGCCGGCTGCCTGCCCCTCCTCCTTCCAGGGATTCCCCAAAAAGGCCTCCAGGGTAGCTGCCGTCACATCCCGGTAATCCTTGACTGCCAGGCTGTGAAGGATGCTTCTGCGGTCCGGATCCGAATCTGCTGCCAAAAAGGTGCGGATTTCCCCGCAGTTGCCCCTGGCCTCCTTAAGAATCTCCTGCTCTCCTTCATATTCACAGTCCCTTTGGGAATCCCAAAGCGCTCTGAGCCGCCTTTCCCGCAGCTCCTCCTCCTGCTGCCTCCGCTTCCTCCCATGCGCCTTCTGCTCCTGGGTCAGCGGCCTGCCCTTTTTCCCGGAGCTTGCGGGCGGCTCCCACAGAACCGCATATGTATGCTCCCCGGTCTTCTCCTTCCCGGGCTCCAAAACCGTTCCTGTCTTCCCCCATACATCCCGCCGGTTCAAAACAACCTCCACCCGGCGCTCCTCTGCCTTCAGGCATTCTACTGCCCCAAACCAGCCTTCTCTCCTGGCATGGATATGCAGATCCCCAAGGCCGATGGAAATAGACGCCCTTCCCCCAGCGTCCGTCACAAGCCGGGCCAGCTGGCGGTAATCCGCCATATTCAGCGTCTCAATGCTCACCACTGCCTGCCCCGCCGGCTGTCCTGCCTGGTCCTTAACCAGAATCTCAAGCTCCTTGGTCTTAGTGTAGCGGGAGGTACTGTTGTAGTACCAGACGCTCCCCACAGGGCCAATGCACGGCTCCTCCTCTCCGCTCCCCGGGAGCCGGTAATCGGAAAAAGCCCTGCTGTGAACCAGAAGAGCCCGGGAGGCCGCCCCCACGAACCATCCCCGGTCCAGGGCCTCCTCCGGCTCGCAGGCCCCCAGGAAATGCCAGCTCCCATCCACATAGACCTCCACCCAGGCATGGTTATCGTCACAGTGGGCCCACCAGGGCGCATACACCTGCCGGGCAGGGATCCCCACGCTGCGCAGGGCCGACACCACAAACGCAGACTCCTCCCCGCAGCGTCCGCTTCCGGACCGGTATACTGCCATAGGGGACAGCGTCCGGTCGTCGGAGGCCGCGTAGCCGGCCTGGCCGGCGCACCAGTAATTCACCTCCAGCGCAGCCTCCATCAGAGAAAGCCCCCGGATCCTGTCCGCCAGCTGTTGGCAGAAAAATTCCCTGCAGGGGGTGATCCCCTCCGTGTTGACCCGGTAATACAGGACATAATGCAAAAACAGATCCTCCGGAAGCTCCCTGCACCAGGGGCTCTGCTGCCGAAGCCTCAGCCCATGGGCCGCATAGGACAAAAACACGGAAAACTCGTAATCTCCTGCATCGCTTAGGGGCATTGTCCCATAAAAAAATTTCATCAAAAGAGCCTGTTCGGCTTCCTCGCTTCCCGCCCCCTCCAGGCGGGCGATTCCTTCCCGGATCTCCTCTGCCAGCGCTCCAAATGCACCGGCAGCAAGCCGGTCCTGATACGCTCTTTTCGCATATTCCCTGAACCCTTCTGAAAACATCCCTTTACTCCTCCATTTCCACTGCCAGCACGTAATCCACCGGATCCTTCAGAACCGGGTCCGGCCCAAGATCCGCAAAAGCCAGATCCGGATAATCACTGTGCACCCAGCTGGTGGAAAGGGGAATCTCATGTCCGTCTGCCAATGCCCGGATCTTTTTTATTTTTGATTTTTCAAGCCCCGCCAGAGGCACCGGGCCAATGGTGTTCTCATACATATGAAAATAATAGACATTTCCCTTTTTCGTGACTCTGCCATAATCCGGCTTTGGCACATCTGCCCCGCCGCACCCATAGATGCTGCCGGAATTCTTCTTCATCCATGCGCCGATCTCCTCTAAAATAGCCACGGATTCCGGAGGAAAATTCCCATAGGCATCCGGCCCCACATTCAGCAGCAGGTTGCCGTTCTTGGACACACACTCCACCAGCTTCTTGATCAGCATGGAGGAAGGCTTGAAAAAATGGTCCGTGCCATGGTAGCCCCAGTTGTTGTTCATGGTCACGCAGGCCTCCCAGGCCAGGGGATTGCCCTCCGCATCCAGGATGCCCTCCGGCGGTATCATCTGTTCAGGGCTTACAAAATCCCCATGGTAGGGGGTGGGACAGCAGGCCGCAAGAGAACCACGGCCCTCGCCGCTGCACTCCAGACGATTGTCAATGATCACCTCCGGCTGCAGGGTGCGGACCATATCCGCAAGCTTTGTGGCCTCCCAGGCCTCCCCCCGCAGATCGTCATAGGAAAAATCAAACCACAGCACATCCAGCTTCCCGTAATTGGTACAGATCTCCCGCACCTGATTGTGGAGATACTCCACATATCTGGAAAAATCACGGTGCTCATTGCCGCATTCCGGATGGCTGCGCATGGGATGGTTGCGGTCCTGATAGTGGGGATAATCCTCATGATACCAGTCCAGCAGAGTAAAATACAGGCCCACCTTCAGGCCCTCCGCCCGGACTGCCTCCACAAATTCCGCCACCAGATCCCTGCCGCATCTGGTGTTGGTGGACTTGAAATCCGTATACTGGCTGTCAAAGAGACAGAAGCCGTCATGGTGCTTGGCCGTCAGCACCACATACTTCATGCCGGCCTCCTTTGCCATCCTGGCCCATGCCCTGGGGTCATAATCCCTGGCGTCAAATTCGTCGAAGTATTTCATATACTCCTCCCTGCCCATCTCCTCCGTGCTCCGGATCCACTCGCCCCGGGCCGGAATGGCATAAAGCCCCCAGTGAATAAACATGCCGAATCTGGCCTCCAGATACCATTCCATACGCCTGTTATAATTCTCTCGGTTAAACTGGTACATTGTTCAGTCCTCCTCTTCTACCCAGCGGATTGTCTCCCAGACAGCCTGCCCGTTGTTCTGCTGCACCGGCCCTGGGGTGCTCCTGCCCCGAAGGATATGCCCTTTCAGGATCCTCCGAAGCGCTCTTGCCTCCTCTGGATGCGCTTCTATTACATTTCTCTGCTCCCCGATATCCCCAGACAAGTCATAGAGCTGGAACCGGGGGCTTCCCTCTGCCTCCTCCCCGGGCTTGGGGTCAGACCAGCCCCCGGAGCCTGGACACAGCTCCAGCTTCCATTTCCCCTTGCGGATGGACAGGGAGCCGTCGATGCTCTGATGGATCACATCCTCCCGCACCTCCTGTCCATTGGGGTCTCTCCACAGCGGAAAATTGCTGACGCTGTCCACGCCGTCCGCATCCCCCATGTCTATTCCCAGTATATCACATATTGTGGCCATTAGGTCACTCAAACACACAATTTTTTCACAAATACTTCCTGCCGGTATCTGCGCCGGCCACTGGACGATCAGAGGAACCCGATGTCCGCCCTCATAGATATCCGCCTTGGCCCCCCGGAAAACATAGCTGGGGTTGTGGCCCTTCGCCAGAAGCTCCGGATAATCTGCAGCCGGGGAGCATCCGTTGTCCGAGGTATAGATCACAATGGTGTTGTCCAAAAGTCCCGTTTCACAAAGCTTCTGGTTGATCCTCCCCACCACGTCATCCACATGGAGCACAAAATCCCCGTATTCGTTGGTGCCTGATTTCCCTAAGAACCGCTTTGCCGGCAAAATGGGCGTGTGGGGCGCAGGCATGGGGAAATAGAGGAAGAAGGGGCGATCCTTATTCTCCTCAATCTGCTCCAGCACCTTGTCTGTCAGCTCGTCCAGCACATGTGCATGGACAAATCCGGGGGCCGTGGGACCCTCCCGGAAATACCCCTTTCCGCTTCCCCTGGTGATATGGTCCGGCTGGGCCGTGAAACGGTCATTTTCAATATAAATATAGGGCGGCATGTCCAGAGATGCGCTGATGCCGTAAAAATAATCAAAGCCATTGGCAATGGGGGAGCGCTCGATTTTCCCGCTGTAATCCACATGGTCGCAGGCATCAAAATCCGGCTGCTCCACAAAGCCCGGCTCTGTGGCAAAATTCATACCCAGATGCCATTTTCCCACCATAATGGTGCGGTACCCATCCTCCCGCAGAAAATCTGCAACCGTGCGCCGCCCCTCCTCAATCAGTGCCTGGGAATATCCGCCCATCACATGGGATTTCAGACGGGAGCGCCAGTTATAGCGCCCCGTCAGAATCCCGTACCGGGAGGGGGTGCACACTGCCGATGTGGCGTGTGCATCCGTAAAACACATTCCCCGCTCTGCCATTTGGTCCAGATATTTGGTGGTAAATCCGCAATGCTCATTCAGTGCGGAGATATCTCCATATCCCATGTCGTCCGCCAGAATATAGATCAAATTTGGCTTGCTCATAAGCTCTCCATTTCTTCTGAAAAATACCTGCTACAGGCCGTAGTTGTTGTCTGCGCTCCACTCATTCTCCGCCTTGATGGTCTCAAGGACTGTGGCAAAGGATTCCTGCACATACTGGGCGAACCCGTCGGTGTCATAGCTTCCCTCCAGGTACAGCTGGCCGCCCCGGCAGAAGAAGTCCCGAAGCTCCCCGCTGATTCCGGTATAGTAGGGGATCCGCAGCGCATCCTCAGTGATGATGAAGCCTGCAAGCCGCTCCGGCAGCTGGGTGCTGGTGGCCAGGGGGATCCGGTTGATGGCATCCATGTATTTGGTCTGTACCTCCGGTGAGGACATATACTGAACAAAATCAATGGCCGCCGCCAGCTTCGTGGGATCCGACTCCAGTGCCTTGTTGATGCCATAGATGATATCCGGCTGACCGCCCAGGATCACAGACTGGCCCATGGCGAATTCAGAGGTCTCCTTGGTAATCACCGGAATGGGCATAACCCCAAATTCAAAGCTGTCTCCCACATTTGTCTCAATACCGGCCAGGTTGGTGGACATGGCCTGCACCATGGCAACCTCACCCCGGATGAACATATCAATGGCAGACTCCTGGTCCAGGCCATTGTAATCAGAGGTCCAGTATTGGGAAAATTCTTTCATCAGGTCATAGGCCTGCTTCATGTTATCCGAGGTAAAGGTAAGGGTCCCTTCGTCAAAGCCCTTTACGATCTCATTCAATTCCACATAGCCGTTTCCGGAGACATCCAGCGCTGCCACCATATCCGGGTTCAGCTGGCTGCACACGGAATTGTTGAACCACAGCCAGGACAGGTCCTCCTTGGATGCATTGGGGAATCCAAAGGGCGTGATTCCTGCCATCTTCAGCATTTCGCAGACATCCATAAATTCATCCCAGGTCTTTGGAACCGTAGCCCCTGCCTTGTCAAAGAGGTTCTTATTATAGAAGATACGCACCACGGACGTGGAGGAGGGATAGCCCGGCACATCTGACTCGGTCAGATACATCCGCTCGGAAATCGACTCCGGAAGAGTATCCTTCCAGGGCTTCCCCGGGTCATAGGCGCTCTCCTGTCCATACAGGTCTGCAAAATTATAGAGATACCCGGCATCATAATCCGTCGTCATATCATAGAGGATGCCGCTGTACACATCCGGCCCCTGATTTGCCGTAAACTGGGTGGTCAGCCACACCCGGTAGTCCTTGGGCTGGCTCTCAAACTGAATGGTCACCCCGGTCTTCTCCTGATAATCCGCCAAAATCTCGTTGGTGATGGCATTTGCCGCCTCATCGCTGGCCAGATCCTGTGCAAACACCAGGGTCACGCCGGAAATATCCCCGGCCTCCTCTCCGCCGGCTTCCTCTCCGCCGGTCTCCTCCCCGTCTGCCGCTCCGCTTCCCTCCGGCGTCTGGGTATCCGAAGGCGCCTTTGAATTGTCAGGCGCTTTTTCTCCCCCGCATCCCGCCACAAGCATAGATGCTACCAGTGTCATACACAGCAATGCACTTAAACTCTTTCTTTTCATGATTCCTTCCTCCTTTAAACTTTATGTAAACCATGATTGGTTACATTTTGAATTTACAAATCAACCCTTCACTGCCCCGGAGGTCAGACCCTCCACAAAATATTTGCTGGCAAAGCAGAACAGCAGGATCAACGGCATGGACGCTATGATATAGGCTGCAAATTCCACCCCCTGTCCGTCTGACACGGACACAATGATTTTTGTAAGAGCAACTGCGATCTGCTGGGTCTTCTCCCCGGTGGTGGACACCAGGGGCCAGATGTAATTGTTCCAGGCATTTAGGCCAGTCATAATCGTCACGGTGGACAGGATGGGCTTTGACAGCGGCAGCGCCACCCGCACCAGGATATCCATATCATTGGCCCCCTCGATCTCCGCCGCCTCAAACAGGCTCTTGGAGATTGCCTCCATGGAGGACCTGGTGAGGAATGTTCCCATGGCCACCTGATAGGCTGCCGGCGGCAGAACCAGGCCCCAGAAGGTATTGTACAATCCAAGGTTTGTGATCTGTACAAACTGGGGAATCAGCATAACAAAGCCCGGGATCATCAAGAGGGCAATGATGCCATAGTACAGAAGCTCCTTGCCCGGGAACCGCTCATAGCGGACAAAGGCATAGCTGGCCAGCACGGAAACCACAAGGGTGATCAGGATCACAGCCACGGTCACCAGAAGGCTGTTGGCCATGGAGCGCAGCACCTGGGGAAGCGCCTTGGCAAAATTCCCGAACTGCCAGGCGCTGGCAAAACGGAAGGGATTCACAATGATCTCCGTCTGGCTCTTAAAGGCATTGACCAGCAGCAGATAAAAGGGAAGCAGGGTCAAAAGCAGCAGGATCCCCAGCAGCACACGGCTCAAAAAACTAACAATTTTACTCATTTGCTCCCTCCTCAATCCATCTTTTCCGTATTCTTCATCATCTTCTGGTTGATAACTGTCAGCACCATAATGATGGCGAACATAATCACGCCGATGGCAGAAGAATATCCCATTTTTTTGTAGGTAAAGCCCTGCTCGTACAGCACCACGGAGGGCGTAATGGAGCTGGTTCCCGGTCCTCCCTTGGTGAGGATGTACACCGAATCAAAGATCTGCACCGCATTGATAATAGCCAGGGTTACCGTCAGCTTCATCTGGCTTGCCAGCATGGGGAGGTCAATCCGGAAAAACCGCTGCGCAATATTGGCCCCGTCAATTTCCGCTGCCTCAAACATATCTCTGGATGTATTCTGCAGCGCCCCGTAATAGAGCAGGAACTGCAGCCCCCCAAGGGCTGCGCTTCCAAGCCAGGGGAACCCAATGGCAATGATTGCAAACAGCGCCGTCTTGGTGCTGCCCAGCCAGGGCATGGCCAGGCTCTCAAGCCCCACCCCCTGAAGGAAGCTGTTGAACACTCCCGTGTCTCCGGCCAGGATCCATTTCCACAGCAGGATCACCACCACCCCCGGCACAACCATGGGAAATGTAAAGGCCGTGCGGATGATGTACTGCTTCCTCCTGGAGCGGACCGCATACAGCAGCTCTGCGGCCAGCAGCGGAACAGTCAATACAATAATGATGTATGCGATGGCCACTACCCCCACATTCCGAAGGCTGATCAAAAAGCTCGGATCCTTGAATGCCTGAATATAATTGGCAACCCCCACAAATTGATTCACATTCGACCCGTTCCAGTTAAAAAACGACTTTTCAATAGCCATTCCAAAGGGGATGTACTTGAAGGTTACCATCAGCAGATAGATTGGCAGTAAAAATAAATACGGCTTTGCATACTGCCATGCAAGTTTTTTCCGTTTCACGCTCTCCCTCCTCCATTTTGTTCACCGCGACGAAATACCGCGGTGATTTGTGTGTTGCGTTGGTACATTTTCTATCTGCTCTTACTATATTGAATTTTTCCACAGAATACAGTGTATGATTTTAACGAAAATAGTGTATGATTTTAAGATTTATTTATTCTTTTTGGTGCAGCTTCATTCGGACAATCACCCGGCATCCCCCTTCCTTCCGGGGATACAGGCGTACACCGAAGCCCTCCCCGTCCTCCAGGAGGATCCGGTTGTTTACATTTTTCAGGGCGATTCCAGAGCCCTTTTTCGAATCTTCCGTCTCATAGCTGATGTGCCCCAGGGCCCGGTTCAGCTCCCGGCACCGCTCCGGCAGGATCCCCACGCCGTCATCCAACACCTGGACCACGCAGACATCTCCTTTCCGCTCCACCAGGAATTCAATGGTCCCCCGGTGGCCTGCCTTGGGCAGGATCCCATGGTTCCAGGCATTTTCCGCCAGGGGCTGCAGGGAAAGCTTCAGCACCTCCATCTCCCCGGCTCCCTCCTGCACTTGGAGCCTTAGGGTAATCGAATCGTCAAAGCGGACATTTAATATATCCACGTAGCTTTTTACATGCTCCAGCTCCCGAACCAGGGGCACATACCGGTTCTGCATGGTCATGCTGTAGCGCATCATCCGGGACAGGTTTTCCGTCAGGCTGGTGATGGCCTCGCTCTCCTCCAGCTGGGCAATGCAGTAAATATTATCCAGGGTATTATAGAGAAAGTGGGGATTGATCTGGGCCTGGAGGGCGCTGAGCTGCGCCTCCTTCTCCTGCATTTTGCTTAAATACATCTTTTCGCTCATATCCTGGATCCGGCGCTTCATCTGGTTAAACCGCTCCCCGATCTGCCCCAGCTCATCCCTGGTCTGTATCTCCAGGTACACATCCTTTTCCTCGATCTTATTCATCATCTGGTTCAGCGCTTCAATGGGCATGACGATCCTTCTGGTGAGATACAGGGCCAGCACAATAGCAGCCCCGCCGGCAGCCAGGATGATCAGGTAAATATTTCGGATCAGCTGATTCAGCTCCCGGAAGGCATCTGCCGTAGACTCTGCGAAATACACTGTCCAGCCAAATTTTTCATTTTTAATTCTTGTGACTGCCCATTGCCGGTCCGTGTAGGTTCCCTGTCCGCCAAGCTCCGTCTCATTCTGCCTAATCAGCTCCAATATCTGCCCCTGGGCCTCCTGCTCCATATTCACTGTAAGCAGTGTCCTTTGGTCCTCGTCCAGCACCAGGATCCCCCGGGTATCCTTGGAGAACCGCGTCAGAACATTGGTCACCACATCTGCATTGATACTGAAGAGGATAAAGGGCCTTCCCTGACCCAAAATCCCGCTTCCCGGCGGGATATACCAGCTGCGCATGTAATAAAACACCGTATTTTTGGTGCTGTTCTCTGATTTAAAATCCTCCGAAACAGGGCCGTAGACCAGCTTTCCTGCATTTCCGGTCTCAAACTGCTGATACCAGTCGCTGTCCTCAATGGAAAATTGCGGATCCATGGCCCCCTGTCCCACATAGGCGCAGTGCTTTGGGCCTGCGTAGAGCAGCGTCCCCTTGATATACTCCTGAAGGTTATTGGCATTGATCTGGTTCTTCATGCTGTTCTCATAGTGAAGCTCCCTCTGAATGCTCTCAAAATCCGTTTCTTCTTCCTTTTCGAGAAATATTTCATAGAGATTCTGGTTATTGAAGGTGAGATATACCTGATTGACCTGATCATAGATACTGTCCAGCTGCGCGTTCATCTCACGCATCATCTGGCGGTTGCTCTCCACCATCAGATGGTTGATAAAGCGCTGGTTGTAATAATTGACGGAAACGGTAATCCCCGCGGCAATCACCAGAAGCAGAAGCAAAAAGGTCAGCAGCAGCTTGCGCCTAAGGGACAGGTTCCGCAAAAGCCCCCTTCCCTTGTCAATCATCCCCAAATTCCTCCTGCAGCTTTTCCCTGTAATCCCCCGGCGTCTGCCCCGTCACCTTTTTGAACACCTTGGCAAAATACTGATAGTCATAATATCCCACGCTCTGGGCAATCCTGACCATCCTCCAGTTGGTAGAAGTCATAAGCTCGCAGGCCTTTTCCATGCGCATGTGGACAATGTAATTCATGGGCGACATGCCTGATACCTTTTTAAACAAATTGGAAAAATATGCCTCTGACAAGCAGCACTCTGCCGCCATTGCAGCCAGGGTGTATTTGTCCCCCAGATGGGCTTTGATCTGCTCCATCACCTGTCTGACCTGGAATTCCGAGTCATTCCCGTCTTCCACGGCAGGAGCCTCCTGCCCCAAGGCACCTCCCTGCCCGGCCCTTCCCTGTCCCGGAACCGCTCCTGCCGGGCAGGCCGGCTGGCCAAAAGCCTCCCTGCCTCCTCCCGGTCCTTCTGGCCGGGCCTTAAGCTGTCCGATGCACTGGGACAGCACCTGATTTAGCTGCTCTTTGCTGACAGGCTTCAGCAGGTAATCCACAGCCCGGAACTTAATGCTTCTTCTTGCAAATTCAAAGTTATCGAAAGCGGAAATCATCACAATCCTGGTCTCCGGCTGGATGGCAATGATCTGGTCGCAGAAATCACAGCCATTTTCCGCCGGGAAGATCACATCGGACAGGACGATGTCCGGCTGATGCAGCCGGAATTGCTCCAGGGCCGCAGTCACGCTGTCCGCCTCGTAAATCTCGCTGATCCCAAGCCCCTCCCGGTCAATCATCTTTACGATCCCCTTGCGGATCCATCTTTCGTCATCTGCAACTAATACACGGTACATCTTTCTTCTCCTGTAATATATGGATGGTTCTATCTTGATTCTAAAAAAGAGAGTATTTTCATATACCCATACGTTCCTTTCTAAATGCTGCCATCTCATCAAGCATATCCTGCTCGGAATCCCAGCCTTTATCGTCCTCGAATATATTTTGTATTTCAGACAACATATCCCTGCTTTTTTCCGCTCTTTTTTTCTTTTTGGATATCGATAGATATTCAATAAAACTGATTGCCGCCTTGTAATCGTCTTCATCCAAAGTATTTAGCAATTCATTTACAGTAACTGCTAACGGTGCCATATATTCTTCTCCTTCCTGTTCCATATTCTCTTTTTCATAAGCATATCACATTTTCCCCTGTGTGTCATGTTCTTTGAGCGTAACCTCCAGCTGGTTGAAGGGAATGGAAATCCCCGCCTCATCCAAGACCAGCTTCATCTGCTCCGTCAGATCCCATTTCACCTGCCAGTAGTCCCCGGTGGCCACCCACAGTCTGCAGCCCAGACGCACGCAGCTGTCCTCCAGGCTGTCTACAAAGACGATATGCTCCTCCTGGGCGAGTCTCCGCTCCTCCTTGTCAATGAGAGCCGCCAGCACCCTCTTGGCTTCCTTGAGATCTGCTTCATAGGCAATCCCCACATAGAGATCCAGCCTGCGCTTATCCTGCTGTGTCACATTGGTCAGGCTGCTGTTGGCCAGGCTGCCATTGGGAATCACGATCACCCGGTTGTCCGGTGTCTGGAGCTTCGTATAAAACAGCTGGATCTCTGTCACCGTTCCCTCGTTCTTGTTCCCGTCCTCAATGATATAATCCCCTACCTTGAAGGGCCGAAGCAGCAAAATCAGCACTCCTCCGGCAAAATTCCCAAGGCTTCCCTGCAGCGCCATGCCGATGGCCAGGCCGGCCGAGCCCAGGACTGCCACCACCGAGGCTGTGGAGATACCCAGCCATCCCAAGAGCATCATAAACAGGCAGAAATACATGGCCGCCTTGGCAAAGGAATCCAAAAACTGCTTCACTCCCACATCCACATGGGAGCGTTCCAGAAACCGCCGCAGTATCCTGCGCAAAAGCTTGATGATCTTGGTTCCCACAAACCAGATCACAAGAGCCAAAAGAACCTTGACCCCAAAGTCCAGGAACTTGGGCAGCAGCCCCTCAAAATAGGCCCTGATCTGGTCCGGCTCTGCATTCTGCACCTGCTCCGCCAC
Source organism: uncultured Lachnospiraceae bacterium (assembly GCA_910588285.1). Taxonomy (GTDB): domain Bacteria; phylum Bacillota; class Clostridia; order Lachnospirales; family Lachnospiraceae; genus 14-2. The sequence goes on along the minus strand of CAJUQB010000024.1, from coordinate 29,346 downwards.
ATCCGCCAGCACATCAATGTCCGTTTTTACCTGATTTAATATCATAGCTTCCTCTTTCTATTTCCGTTCTTCCGAACATCGCTTTCCGCTTTTTCCTGTTCTTCTGACACCGCTTTATGCCTATTTCCATTCTTCTGACATTGCTTTACGCCTTTTTGTTGAATACAGATACTTCCTTATGATCCTCCATGTTGAAGTATTTCATCCGGTCATTGTGGGGAAACAGCATCTCCATATAGAGATTCCCCAAAAGCTCCTTCACCTGCTCCACCGGCACCTCCTCCACCGGCAGATCCTTCTGCTCCATCTGTTTCAGGTTGGAGAGCACTGACTCAATCCACTGCTTATCTACAGGAGGCTCGTCAAACACGGATGTCTTCGCAGCATCTCGGGTCTTGGTCCCCTGCAGCTCCTGTTCCTTCTGCTCCTCCTTAAGGGCCTGCCCCTCCCTTGGAGGGCTGTCCTTTGGATGCTCTGCCTGTTTCGGCCCCGGCTGCATAATCCTTTTCGTCTCCGGCACCTTGTAGACAATATTTTTGCATGCTTTTTCAAAGCACTCCGGATCGTATTTGGAGAGATATTTCAAGTCCTCCAGGGTCAGCGCATATTTGTTGTGTATCTTGATGTAAATATTTGCAAGACGTGCATTCTTTCCCATAGCATCCCCTCCCATCTCATCCGAACGAATGTCCCGGCTCAAACGATTCCAGCCTTTGTATCTATGCTAAATCTCGTGAATGAACAGCCCGCTCCGAAGCTTGGGCTCAAACCAGGTGGATTTTGGAGGCATCAGCAGCCCGGCGTCCGCCACGGCAAACAGCTCCTGAATGGAGGTTGGGTACATGGCAAAGGCCACGGCGCAGTCTGTCTGTACGCGGCGTTCCAGCTCCTCCAAGCCCCGGATGCCTCCCACAAAATCAATGCGGCTGTCCGTCCTGGGATCTTCAATGCCAAGAACCGGTTCCAGCAGCAGCTTCTGGAGCAGAGACACGTCAAGCCCCTCCACCGGGTCGCTGCTTTGGTCAGCCTCCTTGATGCGGCACCGATACCATTTCCCGGCAAGATACATGGAAAATTCTCCCTTTTTCCGGGGACGTACTGCCTCCCGGCCGGCCGCTTCCTCCTGCTGCCCCAAACACGTCTCTCCTTCATCCGCTTCCTGCTGCCCGGCCTCTTCCACATGGAAAATCTCACATACCCGCCGTAAAAACTCCTCCTGGCTCTGCCCGTTCAAATCCCTCACAACCCGGTTGTAATCCAGGATCATCAGCTGCTCATCGGCAAACAGCACGGACAGAAAAACATTGAATTCCTCTTCCCCGGTGTAATCCGGATGCTCTGCCCGCCGCTTCTGCCCCACCTTCACTGCTGAGGCTGCCCGGTGATGGCCGTCGGCAATGTAGATCTGCTCCATTTCCTCAAAGGCCCTGCGCAGAGCTTCGATCTCCTCCTGTCTGTCCACCCGAAAGACCCGGTGGCGGATCCTGTCCTCAGATACAAAATCATAGAGTGCCTCCCGCTCCTTGACCTTCCGTATCACCGCATCTACCGCGGGCTGTGCCCGGTATGCCAGGAAGATGGGCCCGGTCTGGGCGTTGCATACATCCACATGGCGGATTCGGTCCTGCTCCTTCTCCTCCCGGGTGTTTTCATGCTTTTTGATGCGGCCGTCAAGGTAATCGTCAATGGAAGCACAGGCCACCAGGCCGTCCTGCACCCGCCCGTTCATGGTCAGCTCGTAAATATAATAGCAGGCCTGCTCTTCCCGGATGAAATCCCCATCCTCCACCATCTGCCACAGCAGGTCATGGGCCTTCTGGTATACCTGCTCCTCATAGGTATCTACGGAATCTTCAAACTGTGTCTCCGCCCGGTCAATCCGCAGAAAAGACAGGGGCTGCCTTGCCACCTCTGCCTTGGCCTCCTGACGGTTGTATACGTCGTAAGGGAGGGCCGCAATCCGGGACGCCTTGTCCGCTGCGGGACGAATACACAAAAACGGTTTTATCTTAGCCATGTTCTCTCTTGCCTTTCTATATCTTATGTTCTCTACTGTAAATCATAGCATATTTTTGAGCGCAATGGTAGGGTTTTTGGCAGGCTTTTTTCAATCTGGAATTGTTTTGTGGCTGGTTATCGTTTATAATAAGGACAGACTTTGGCAATATGGAGGCAGCTATGAATATTCAGTCAATGAAAGACCTGTTACAAGAGGAAAAATACCATGCTGACAGCCTGCTGGGAATAGAGACGGAGGATCTGGGCGAGGAAAACCTGGAACACAATCCCTATTCTCCCAACGATATCCGCATCAACCAACGCATATTTACCATTTACCAGATCCAGCATATGATAGAGACAGGAAAACTGTTTCTCACCCCGGATTTCCAGCGGAACCTCGTCTGGGACCTTCGGAGGAAGTCATTGTTGATCGAATCCATTATGCTGGGAATTCCCATTTCCTCCTTCTATTTTCAGGAGGACTATGAGGGAAATAAAATTGTAATTGACGGACTCCAGCGTTTATCCACCATCAGCCAGTTTCTAAACAACGAATTTGCCCTCAAGGAGCTGCAATATTTAAATTATAACGGATACTGCTACAGTGACCTGCCCCAAAAATATGTGAACAAAATAGAAGATACGCAGCTTGTTGCCTATGTCCTGGACAGTACCTGCCACGAGCTTAGCAAATTTGACGTATTCCGAAGGGTCAATACCGGCGGAATGCCCCTGAATTCCCAGGAGATCCGCAACAGCATGGCAGCGGACGGAACCCGCAGCCTGTTAAAGGCCATGAGCCGTTCCCAGGAATTCCAGAAGGCTACAAGAGGAAGGGTCAAAGATATCCGCATGGATGCCCAGGAGCTGTGCCTGCGGTTTATCACCTTTTATACGCGGTATGATTTCGAAACCGGCTGTATCCGGGATCTGGGACCTCTGGCCAAGATGATGGATCAGGCCATACTGGATCTCAACCAGATGTCAGAGTCCAATCAGAAGCTGTATCTGGCTGCATTCCGAAGGAGTATGACAAACTGCCATGCGCTTCTTGGTGACAAGGCCTTTTCCAAAAAAACTGCATGCCATATCATCAATAAGCCTTTATTTACTGCCTGGAGTGTCGTCATGGCTTCCTATCATGGAACAAGTGCATATTTAGAGGAAGCGCGTCCAAGGATCGTCCGACTCCAGCAAAGCTATTTTGACGACGGACCCTATTTTAGCGCTATCACCTCATCCACAACAACAGCCCAACATATTATCCTGCAATTTGAGGCTGTGAAAAAAATTTTGGAGGAACTATGATTCAAAGCTTAAGACTGAATAATTTCAAATGTTTTCAGGAGGAAACCATCTCCTTTCGGGATCTGACCATTTTGGCCGGAGCAAATGCTTCCGGGAAATCATCCGTAATCCAGGCCTTGCTGCTACTGAAATATTCCAACCGCCAAGTAAACAGTCTTGGCCCTCTCTGGAATCAAGGAACCGTGGATATCAACCAGGTATTTGGATTTCCGGTAGGCGCCCCAAAAGCACTGGTAACACAGAATCCCACAGAGGAGAAAGCATTTGATTTTGCTTTTACCCTACAGGAAGGAAAAAAAAGCTTCACCTATCATTACCAGATCGACAAATCCTCCCCCCTGGATTTAAAGATCACCCGGGCGGATGTTTTTGAAGACAGGAATTTTCAATATTTAAATGCAGAACGTATCGGCCCCCGGGTCTCTCATCAGGCCGGGCAGAAAAACGGGATTACGATGAACGGTGAAAACGCTGTTTATCTTATGGATATTGCAGACAAGACAGGCCTGAAAATCCCGCCGATGCTGATGAGCGGAGATGACCGTTCCCTGAAATTTTCCTATTTTGTGGAACAATGGATGAGCGCTATTATGGGGGAGCTTCGCCTTGATTATCATACGGATTACACCAAGGCCATAACCGAATTAACCTTAACAAACCCACTCGTAGACACCGGCGTTGTTCCCACCCTGACAGGATTCGGCATCAGCTATGTGCTGCCGGTTGTCGTGGCTGGTTTATGGTCCTCCACTGCTCCCCAGAGTATATTAATTCTGGAAAATCCCGAAGCACATCTGCATCCCTATGCCCAAAGCAATCTGGGTAAATTCCTGGCATTGCTGGCATGCAGCGGCGTACAGGTCATTGCGGAAACCCACAGCGAGCACATAGTAGACGGCGCACGCCTGCAGATGGCATATATGAGTTCTGCCGAGCAAATGCTGGTGAATTTTATGCAGCAGGAGGATTCCAAAATCAAGACCACCCCTCTTACTGTATCGCCATCCGGAGAGCTTAGCATGTGGCCAAAAGGTTTTTTTGACCAAAAGCAGCAGGATCTGCGGGATCTCATCATGTTAAGGAGTAAAAATGTTCACAGTTAATAATTATTTGCAGGAGGCAAGTTTCACTTATGACCATGAGAAAGACACCCGCTATATCGGAACACGGGAAGCTGAACTGCTGGACTTGCAGGAGATATCTGAATACTGTAGGGAGAACCGAGAAAAACTTGTATGCAGGCTGAATGACTTCTACCAGGAAGAAGTCGAGCCTGGCATTCCCTTATGCGACTGGCTTTTTGCCGGTCTGGGAAGCGGGAGCCACGATACACGGGAATTGCTGCTTCGGATGCTGGATATGATTACAGAATCCACCACTGCAGGAGATGCCAGCATTTCCATTTCCCTTGGCCCCTTTCCCAACAGCTGCCATACCAAAGAAGCATATCTTGCTGGCAGAAGAACGATTCTGGCAAAGCAAAAGAATGTCGAAGAATACATCCGCTTTATGTCTTCCTGTTTTCAGGATTGCGTTTTTTCCGATCATATTGCCGATGCAATGAAACGAATCCCCGATTTTGAAAAACATACCGGAGAAATCACCTTCAATTTGTCCCTGCTGAATGACCATGCTCTTTCTATCTACAAAAATTCCGGCAATGACAGCTCCAGGGCCATGAAGGAATTGTCAGCCCGTGCATTGGAATGTACCGGTGATCCCAGCCACAAGGAGTATTTAAAATTTCCCTTTACATATATCATGGAGACAGAGAAGGGCGAAAAGCTGGAACTGATCGAAGAAGTCGAATGCTCGCCCCATATGAAGCTAATCCGAAAGGATTCTGATTTACGGATTTATTTTTACTGGTATCACGAAAAGATCCATGGCGGCAAAAAGGTACTGATCGGACGGATCGGATCCCATCCCTATTAATCACATCAAAAAATACTTATGGAAAGGCTCTATGCCCGCTTCCATAAGTATTTTATAGTTCGTCCTCTGCAGGACGTTGACTGTCAAATTATTTCACAACCCGTATCTTCAGCACGCCGTCAATCTGCCCAAGCTCCTTCACTACCTCTTCCGTTACCTCGGAATCCACATCCAGCAGCGCGTAGGCATAATTGCCCCGGCTCTTGTTGGTCATATCGGAAATGTTGATCCCCGCATCTCCAAATACCTTGGTATACTTCCCGATCATACCCTTGATGTTCCGGTGCATAATCGCCACACGGCCCGGCGCCTTGCAGATTCCCATATCACAGGAAGGATAATTGACGGAATTGCGGATATTGCCGTTCTCCAGGTAATCCCGAATCTCCTCCACGGCCATGCGGGCACAGTTGTCCTCCGACTCCTCGGTAGAAGCCCCAAGGTGGGGAAGCACAATCACATTGTCCTTGCCGGCCACCCCGGGGTTGGGGAAGTCTGTTACATACTTCCTGGCCCTGCCCTCTGCCAGGGCCTTAAGGAGATCCGCCTCATTGACCAGCACATCCCTGGCAAAATTCAGGATCACAACGCCTTCCTTCATCTGGGCAATGGCTTCTGCATTGATCATGCCTATGGTGCTGTCCAGGGCCGGTACATGAATGGTAATATAATCACATTCCTGGTAAATCTCATCTACGGTATTGGCGTGATGGATGCTTCGGGAGAGCTCCCAGGCTGCGCTGACGGATATATACGGGTCATAGCCATAGACCTCCATGCCCAGATGGGTGGCTGCATTTGCCACCTTCACGCCAATGGCCCCCAGGCCGATGACCCCCAGCTTCTTCCCGGCAATCTCTGTGCCGGAATAGGCCTTCTTCTGCTTCTCCGTCAGCTTGGCAATCTCCGCCTCCCCGGCCGCTTCCTTCACCCAGGTAATCCCGCCTACCACATCCCGGGCAGCTAAGAGCATTCCTGCAATCACCAGCTCCTTCACCGCATTGGCATTGGCCCCCGGAGTGTTGAATACCACAATCCCCTCCTCCGCACAGCGGTCCAGGGGGATATTGTTGACGCCGGCGCCTGCCCTGGCAATGGCCAGAAGCTTCTTGTCAAATTCCATGTCGTGCATGGCAGCGCTGCGGACCAAAATGGCATCCGCCTGCTGCTCCTCTGTCTTTGTATAATTCTCATCAAACAATTCCAAACCAATCTCTGAAATTGCATTCAGGCAATGATACTGAAACATTATTTATTTTCCTCCTCAAACTTCTTCATGAATGCCACCAGGGCTTCCACACCCTCCCTTGGCATTGCATTGTAAATGCTTGCCCGCATACCGCCCACGCTGCGGTGGCCCTTCAGGTTCTCCAGCCCTGCCTCCTTGGCCTCCTTCACAAACTTGGCGTCAAGCTCCGCGTCCCCGGTCACAAAGGGAACATTCATCAGGGAGCGGTCTTCTTTGCGCACCGTCCCCTGAAACAGCTGGCTCTGATCCAGGAAATCATACAGAATAGCCGCCTTCTCCTCATTGCGCTGCTTCATCACAGCCAGGCCGCCCATCTTTTTCAGCCACTTAAATACCTTGCCGCAGATATAAATGCCATAGGCAGGCGGCGTATTGTAGAGGGATTCTGCATCTGCATGGGTCTTGTATTTCAGCATGGTGGGCGTGCCCGGAAGCACATCGTCACGGATCAGATCCTCCCGGATAATCACAATTACCACCCCGGCAGGGCCGATATTCTTCTGGACGCCGCCATAAATCACGCCGTATTTTGTCACATCCACCGGCTCTGACAGGAAGCAGGAGGACACATCCGCCACCAGGGTCTTGCCCTTGGTGTTGGGCAAGGTCTTGAACTTTGTCCCGTAAATGGTATTGTTCTCACAGATGTATACATAATCTGCATCCTCGGACACGGGCAGATCGGAGCAATCGGGGATATAGGAAAAGGTCTCATCCTCGGAGGAAGCGATCTTATTGGCCTTCCCGTAGATCTGCGCCTCCTGGTAGGCCTTCTTGGCCCACTGGCCGGTAACAATATAATCCGCAACGCCGTTTTGCATAAGATTCATGGGAATGGCTGCAAACTGCTGGGAGGCCCCTCCCTGCAAAAACAGCACCTTGTAATTATCCGGAATCTCCATCAGCTCCCGAAGGTCTGCCTCCGCTTCCTTAATGATGGTGTCGTAAGCCTTGGAACGGTGGCTCATCTCCATCACGGACATACCGGTCCCTCTGTAATCCAGCATCTCATCTGCTGCCTCCTGCAGGACTTCCACCGGCAGTACTGCCGGACCCGCAGAAAAATTATATACTCTGCTCATCTTTTCTCCTCCTCATCTTGCCTCGTGTTTTCGTCATATTTTTAACAATCTCACTCTGCTATTTTACCACACGAAAGGGATATGTCAACTGTATCTGTCAACTATTTTCCATATCTTCCTCTGTGAATACCTCACTGATGGCCGCTCCCGGGGCCACCATGGGCCATACCTTATCATCGCTGTCCACAATGCAGTCGATCAGCACCGGCTTGCATGCCTTCAAGGCCCTGGCAAAAGCTTCCGAAAACTCCTGCCGGGTTGTGACGCGGCAGCCCTCTGCTCCCATGGCCTCCGCCAGCTTCACAAAATCCACGCCGTCGTCCAGCACTGTGGCGGAATAGTGCTTCTCATAAAATAAGGTCTGCCACTGGCGTACCATGCCAAGGACATGGTTGTTGATTACCACCTCAATCAAGGGCAGCTGCTGCCGGGATGCCGTGGCAATCTCATTCATGTTCATCCGAAAGCACCCGTCCCCGGCTATGTTGACAACCTGCCTTTCCGGATTGGCCATCTGAGCCCCAATGGCTGCCCCAAGGCCATAGCCCATGGTGCCAAGGCCGCCGGAGCTTATCAGGGTCCGGGGTTCCTTGAACTTATAATACTGGGCCGCCCACATCTGATGCTGTCCCACCTCTGTTACTACAATGGCATCGCCCCCGGTCTGACGGTAAATCTCCTCTATGATATAGGGGCCGCAGAAGCTGTCCCTGGAATACGCCAGGGGATACTTCTCCTTATATTCCATAATATGGGAAATCCATTCCTTGTGTTCCTGCTGGTGAAGCTGCTGGTTCAGCCGCCTCAAAATCTCCTTCACGTCGCCGATAATGCTGGCATCTACAAGAATATTTTTATTGACCTCCACCGGGTCGATATCAAACTGCAAAATCCTGGCCTGGCTGGCGAATTTGCTGGCGTTTCCAATCACGCGGTCCGAAAATCTGGTTCCGATGGCAATCAGCAGGTCGCACTCGCTGACTCCCAGGTTGGAGGTCTTGGTGCCGTGCATCCCAAGCATTCCGGTGTAGCGGGGGTTGCCTCCGTCAAAGGCCCCCTTCCCCATCAGGGTATCGCAGACCGGAGCGTCCACCTTTTCCACAAATTCCAGAAGCTCCTGGCTGGCGCCGGAGATCACGGCCCCGCCTCCCACAAATACATAGGGCTTTTTGGACTGCTCGATGAGACAGAGGGCATTATCCAGCTCCTCCCGTGTAATCTGCTCCACAACCCTGGCAATCGCCTCAGGCTGTGCGGCATGATACTCCGCCTGGTTGGCTGTCACATCCTTGGGGATATCCACCAGCACCGGCCCCGGCCGCCCGGTCTGTGCGATCCGGAAGGCCCTGCGGATGGTATCTGCCAATCGGTTTACATCCTTTACAATAAAATTGTGCTTGGTAATGGGGGTTGTGATACCGGCAATGTCAATCTCCTGGAAGCTGTCCTTCCCCAGCAGACTCACGCCTACATTGCAGGTTATGGCCACCATGGGAACCGAATCCATGTAGGCTGTGGCAATCCCGGTCACCAGGTTGGTGGCCCCTGGCCCTGAGGTGGCAAAGCACACCCCCACCCGCCCGGTGGAGCGGGCATAGCCGTCCGCCGCATGGGAGGCCCCCTGCTCGTGGGAGGTCAGCACATGCCTGATCTCATGGCTGTGCTTATACAGCGCATCGTATACATTTAAAATCGCTCCGCCGGGATAGCCAAACACCGTATCCACGCCCTGCTCCTTCAAGCATTCTATTACTATTTCCGCACCTGTCAGCTGCATCGCAAACTTCCTCTCTCTTATCTGTCAATCTAATCGGTTCTTCAGGATTGCACCTGTATTTCCGGATGTTACCAGATTGGCGTACCTTGCCAGGTATCCGCTGGTAATCTTCGGCTCCCTGGGCTGCCATTTTGCCCGCCTTGCCTCCAGCTCCTCCTGGGAAACCTTCATGTTCAAGGTGTTTTCCGGGATGTTGATGGCAATGATATCCCCTTCCTCCACCAGTGCGATGGGGCCGCCCACCGCTGCCTCCGGCGATACGTGGCCAATGGAGGCCCCGCGGCTTGCACCGGAGAACCGGCCGTCTGTAATCAGCGCCACAGAAGCGCCCAGACCCATGCCTGCAATGGCAGAGGTGGGGTTGAGCATCTCCCGCATACCCGGGCCGCCCTTGGGGCCCTCATAGCGGATCACCACCACATCGCCGGCAACAATCTTGCCTGCCTTGATGGCCTCAATGGCATCCTCCTCACAGTCAAATACCCTTGCTGGCCCTTCGTGCACCAGCATCTCCGGAGCAACGGCCGAGCGCTTCACCACGCCGGAATCCGGGGCAAGATTGCCTTTCAGCACGGCAATGCCGCCGGTCTCGCTGTAGGGATGCTCCACCGGACGGATCACCTCCGGGTTGCGGTTTATGCAGCCCCCAATATTTTCCTTGACGGTCTTTCCTGTGGCTGTGATCAGGTCCGTGCAGAGGAGGCCCTTCTTGTCCAGCTCGTTCATCACTGCATACACGCCGCCCGCCTCATTGAGATCCTCCATATAAGTGGGGCCTGCCGGCGCCAGGTGGCACAGGTTTGGGGTCTTGGCGCTGATCTCATTGGCAATATCCAGGTTCAGGTCTACCCCTGCCTCATGGGCAATGGCCGGAAGGTGCAGCATGGAATTGGTGGAGCAGCCCAGGGCCATATCCACAGCCAGGGCATTCAGGAATGCCTTCTCGTTCATAATATCCCTTGGCTTGATATCCCTTTCCAGAAGCTCCATGATCTTCATGCCTGCATGCTTGGCCAGCTTGATCCGCTCTGAATAAACAGCCGGGATTGTCCCGTTGCCCGGTAAGCCCATGCCAATGGCCTCGGTCAGGCAGTTCATGGAATTGGCAGTATACATGCCGGAGCAGGAGCCGCAGGTGGGACACACCTTGTTCTCGAATTCCTCCACATCCTCCGCGCTCATGGTGCCTGCCGCATAGGAGCCCACTGCCTCAAACATGGAGGAAAGGCTCCGCTTCTGTCCCTTCACATGGCCGGCCAACATGGGGCCGCCGCTGACAAAAATCGTGGGGATATTCAGCCTTGCCGCTGCCATCAGAAGGCCCGGCACGTTTTTGTCACAGTTTGGCACCATCACCAACGCGTCAAACTGGTGGGCCAATGCCATACACTCGGTGGAATCGCAGATCAGGTCACGGGTCACCAGGGAATATTTCATTCCCGTATGGCCCATGGCAATGCCGTCGCAGACTGCGATGGCCGGGAATACAATGGGGGTTCCCCCTGCCATGGCAACGCCCATTTTCACTGCCTCCACGATCTTATCCAGATTCATATGGCCCGGCACAATCTCATTGTGAGAACTGACAATGCCGATCAATGGCTTATTCAGCTCCTCCTTCGTATAGCCCAATGCATTAAATAAGCTTCTGTGGGGCGCCTGCTGCATCCCCTTTGTCACGTTATCGCTTCTCATTCCTTGTATGCTCCTCTCTCTATTTCTAACCATTGATCCGCTCACAGATCAGTTCTCCCATCCTGGCACAGCCTACCTTCTGTGTTCCCTCTGAATAAATATCCACGGTGCGGAAGTTGTCAGCAAGCACCTGCTTTACAGCAGCCTCAACGGCTGCAGCCTCCTGGTCCAGATCCAGGGAATAGCGCAGCATCATGGCTGCACTTAAAATTGTCGCAATGGGGTTGGCAATGTCCTTCCCTGCAATGTCCGGCGCAGAGCCGTGGCTGGGCTCATAGAGGCCGAACTTTGTATCATTGAGGCTTGCGGAGGACAGCATCCCGATGGAGCCTGTCACCATGCTGGCCTCGTCAGACAAAATGTCGCCGAACATGTTCTCCGTAAGGATCACATCAAACTGGCCCGGGTTACGCACCAGCTGCATGGCACAATTGTCCACCAGCATATGCTCGTAGGACACCTCCGGGTAATCCTTTGCCACTTCCTCCACCACTTTGCGCCACAGCCGGGAGGAATCCAGCACATTGGCCTTATCCACGCTGGTCACCTTCCCCCGCCGTTTGCGGGCAATCTCAAAGCCCTTGACGGCAATCCTGCGGATCTCGTGTTCATTGTATGTAAGGGAATCGTGAGCCGTCAGGATGCCGTCCACCTCCTCGGTTCCCCGCTCTCCAAAATAAAGTCCTCCGGTCAGCTCCCGCATAATCAGCATGTCGAACCCGTCCCCGATCAGCTCGTCCTTGATGGGGCAGGCGCTCTTAAGCTCCTCATAGAGATAGGCGGGCCGCAAATTGGCAAACAGGTTTAAGGCCTTGCGGATCTTTAACAGCCCCGCCTCCGGCCGTTTGTCCGGGGGCAGCTGATACCAGGGCGAAGTGGTGGTATTGCCTCCAATGGATCCCATCAGCACCGCATCCGACGACTTAGCCTGGGCAATGGCTTCATCCGTCAATGGTACGCCGCAGGCGTCGATGGACGCTCCTCCCAACAGTATCTCTTCATATGTGAATGTATGGCCATAAACCTTTGCAATCCGATCCAATACCTTCCTGGCCTCTGCCACAATCTCCGGTCCGATCCCGTCGCCGGAGATCACGCCAATCTTATATTCCATGATATATCCTCCTAATTGTCTTTCACACAAATACAAGTGTGCGTATAAGTCTAATAGTAATATGATAGTATATTTGCGAGAAGAATGCAACCATAGAAATTATGTTTCTTATTTATAGTTTATATAACCTTATATTATGATGTAGGGGTCAAAAGGTATTTTGACCCCTATGATACCACGGATTGCTCCGCATTTCATGCTCCCGCAATCCTAAAACACCTCAAATCCGCTCATTTTTCTACGAAAAATGGCTACTTTTCGGTGTTTTGCGGGTCCCAAGTTCAAAAATCCTCTTGCAAGCCAGCTTGCATCGGATTTATTGACCTTTTGACCCTGGTATCATATTATAGATTGCATCTCATCCCCATAGCGCTTCCTGATTCCCGCAAGCAGCCGTCCCAGCTCCGGAATATAAATCTCCAATATGGTCTTCAGCAGCCTTTGGGCCTGCTCCTCATCATAAATGTGGGCCAGATCATTCCGGCTTTTGAGCATGGAGAGCCAGATATCCTCTTCCAGAAAATCAAAACAGGCATAGGCTCCTTTGATAACCTCCCTGGGAGAACCTGAGGCTCCCACTGTCTTCCCCTCATATTTCAGCAATTCCTTTAACAGCTTCCACCCCAGCTCAAACTGGATAAAAAATTTGTCAATAATACCGCTGACAATAAATTCATTCTCCAGATCCTGCTGGCTGGAGCGGGCAAGCACCTCCATATGTTTTGCATAATTCTCATACTTTTTCATATAACACCACACCGTCCCGGCTGATTTCCTGCCTGAGGGATTCCGAGACCTTTTCCTCCATATTTATAATGTCAAATTCCAACAGTGTCCAGACCTTTTCCTGGATATCATAATAAAAATTGTCAAAGTCAGCGCAGCCATACACCGCAAGGTCAATATCGCTCTTCTCCATGTGATCCCTGCGGGCCCTGGAGCCAAACAGCACAAGCTTCTCTACATCGTATTGCTTCCCATATGCAATGACCTGGGCAAATATCGCCTTTTCCTTGTCACTCACCATGATCCCCCTTCCCACGTTGCCACATGAAAATACGCCGGCTCCGGCAAATCCATCCGAATCCAGCGCATCTACTCCCATTATTCTGCTTCTTCCGGCTTCTCCACCATGGCAATGGCTGACTTCTGCATGGGAATACGGCAGTTCTTGTTGCTTCCAAACTCTACAATTACAGTGTCATCCGTGATATCAATCACTGTTCCATAAAATCCGCTGGTGGTGAGTACTGTATCACCATTGGCCAGGGATGACATCATAGCGTTCTTCTTCTTGGTTTCCTTCTGCTGCGGACGGATCATGAAGAAATAGAAAAATACGAAAATGATTACCAGCCAGATAATCATTCCACCCCAAGTACCGGCTGTGCTTGCTGCCAAAATTGACATTGCTGATTCCTCCTAAGATATCTTATAGTTCTGTGTCCGATTCATGTACACAAATACCATTCTACACAAAACTGCGGGAATGGGCAAGTGTTTTATGAAATTTTAACAAATATTTCCCCTCACTCCTGAATCATGTTCTCACGGAATACCCTCGCTTCGCTGGGGCAGACCCTGCGCAGCTAGTGCGCATTCCTGACCCGTGAAAAGTAACCCCATCCTTTCCGTGAAAAAAGCGTAAGGCCTCGGGGACAGCCCCGGGCCTTGCACTTTTGATCTGTTGTTTGATTGTATTTCAACTCATCATATAGGCGATATGATTTAAGGAATACGTTCTGATTTTTCCGCAGGCTTAGGCGTGACACCTTCTGCGGCCAAGGTATGCCACTCCGCCGGCTGCCATCAATGCCACCAGGACAGCCAGGGCCGTCATGTCATGCTCCCCTGTTTTGGGAGAGGCTGCATTGTTTGTGCTGCCAGAACCCTGGGCGCCTGTCTGGCCGCCGCTTGCGGGCTGCTGAACCCCTGTCTGATTCCCAGCGCTTGTTGTCCGGGAGGTCACCTCAAAATATACAACCGGCGACAGGGAATTGAAATGTCCTGTGATGGCGCCGTCCGTAACCTTCAGGTTCCTGATCTCCTCTACGGTTCCGTCCTCCTTGATGTGCAGCAGGATCATGGTAGTGCCTTTTTTAATCTGGGGATCACGGATCGTAATATCCAGACCGCCCTTGGGCATTGCTCCGCCGTCCGTCAGGGAGATATTCGCCTCGCCGTACCACTGAATGGTATCAAACTTAACCTGAGAGTGTCTGCTTACCGTCTCCTTCAGGCACTTGGTCAGTATCTCACTCTGCTGTTCCCTATAGGCTTTCTCCGTAATCTGTCCTGCCTTGAGCTGCTCCGCAAGATCTGCCAGCGCTTTTTCGCCCTGCTCATCCTGCCATGTCTTGAATAAGGCATTGTACTCTTTGGCTTCCGCAGCATTGGCCCCTGCCAATGCATTCCCGGCCACTACCTCTAATTTCACTGCAGCGCCGGTGCTGTCTGTTGCAGTTGCATCTACTGCGGTTCCACCGCTGACGCTGAAACTGCCCTTTAAGCCGATCACGATTACCGGCGACAGGGAATGGAAGGTGCCGATGACACGCCCATTCTCAACCTTGTTGGGAATAACCTCCAACTTGCCATCACTTGTTATATGGAATACAACAAACTTATTATAGCCCAGTGACGGAACATCCATCAGAGAGACTTGTACACCGGCTTTCCACATCTCAGCGGTAACATTCTTCGCCGAAACAGACATAAAAGCAATCACATCTGCTCTCTCCCAACCTGAAATGCCTGCATAATTCTTGACAATGCTCAATGCTGTCTTATTTCTCTCCTCTGACCAAGCAGATCCGTCCCATACCGATGTAATAAAGCGCCCGCTATCGGAAAGCCAATCACCAAACACCTTGAACAATGTGTTATACTCTGCATTGTTCATGCTACCAGCTTCTCCTAATTCGACTATCTCAGGAGCAACGATATAGGGGCTCACTGCCGCCATAGCGCTGGTTCCCATGGCCAGCGCAAGTACCAGTGTGGCTAATAATACTGAAAATTTTTTCTTCATACTTCAAAGTCCTCCATTTTTCTTTTTCCCTTAAATCCCTCCGTCAAGCAGACGGATTTCTGCCTATACAATAATGAGCTTCCAGCTAAAATGCGCTATGCCTTCCTGCTTTTTGGCAGGCGAGATACAGGAATGCCAGCACAGCGATTCCTCCCCAGGGATACCATGCGCCGGAGGTATCCTCCCCTGTTTTCGGCGATGTATTCACCGAAGGGCCAGCTTCCTGGCCTGTTGGCGCCGGGCTTAGACCGGTTCCCTGTACCGTATCGTTTTTGCCGTTCTCCGGCTTATCCTGCCCACCGTCGTTTCCCGGCTGTTGGGGCTTCTGGTCCGCATTGCCGTCCGGCTGTTTTGGCGGCTCCTCCTCCTTTTGTACCTGCCCTGCCGTCATAATATAATAGCTGCAGTGCTCGATCTCAAATTCGATATAATCATCATCAGTCAGCACAAGATTGGCCGCAATGGGCACCAGCTCATTTGCCGTATTGTCAAAATAGTAGACATAGATCCCTTCCCCGCCCAGGTATTGCCGCATGGAATAGTCTGCCTTCACCCGGACCTTGGCCTTTCCCGGGAGAACTCCATTTTCCGGGAACCGCAGGATCACTGTCTTCTTCTCTTCCACAAGCTCTTCAATGGCCTCTGCCGCTTCCCCGGTGCTCTGTGTGATGAACTCCATGCTGACCCGAAGGTCAATGTCCTTGCTGTCATTTACAATGTCAGACCCCTGGAAAATCCACTGAACGCCGTCACCGGCCACCAGTGAGACTGTCTTCCCGGTTCCCTTTATTGCGTCAAATATGTCCTTTTTCAAAATGGAATCCGAGGAATAGTCCACAAGGATCTCCGCCTGATCGTCTGCAGCCTTGATCTGCTCCACCAGGTCCGGGGTCTGGGTGCTTGCCATTACGTCAAAGCCTTTTCCGTCGTTGTATACATAGAAACTGATGCTTGCGCAGGATTCCGGCAGCAAGGAATCTGGCTCATTCTCTTTCATGTTCTCATAGCTGGAATCCCCCTGGCCATAATATCTCTTATAATTTCCTGCTTTATCCCGTAGATCCAAAAACTCAATGATATAATCCCCTGTTCCGGTATATTGGCTTATATATACTTCCCCATGCAGCTTACCGTCCGCATATTCTCTTTCCTGCCCTGTTTCATTATCATAATAGGTACTTTCCACCTGTGCATATAGCTGCTTTTTTGTTTTCAGATTCCGAAAATAAATCATACCATAATGAACCCCGGATACATCGTCTGCACTGTCTACCAAAACCTCAATGAAAGTCGGAACCTCCACACGGTCTCTTTTCAAGGTAACTCCTGCCACAGTTGGTGCCGTAATATCCTCTGTCCCCTTGTTGACAACCGAAAGGCTGACCTTGGAAAAAGCCTCCGGCAGCAGGAACTCCGTTGTATGCTCATAACTGGATGATCCCTGTCCATAGTACCTTTCATAATTTCCTGCTTTGTCGCGGATATCCACAAATTCAACCATATAATTCCCTGTTCCGGTATATTGGTCCGTCTCCAGAGTTCCGGCAAGCTTTCCATCCGCATTCAGAACCAGATTCGCATATAACTGTTTCTTTGTATCCGGATTCCAGAAATAAATAATCCCGACGCCGACCCCGGATACATCATCTACCGCCTCAATCGTTACCTGTACCAGCCCGCCTGCCTCTACGGTTTCCTGACCAAGAAAAATCCCCTCCACGGTGGGCGCTGTAACATCCGCAATTTCGCTGTTCGTAACAGTGAAAGATGCCGCGGCCATTGCTCCCGTCAGCAAAGCTTCCGTCTTGTTTTCCTCATATAAATTATAGCTTTCATCTCCAAGCCCATAATATCTTTCATTATTACCGCCTTTATCACTGATGTCAATGAACTTTATCACATAGGTTCCGACACTGGCATATTGACCTACTTCCAATGTTCCATGCAGCTTTCCATCCTCGTAGGCAATCTCTTTCCCTGTCTCCGGATCGGAATAGGACGCGTATAAATTCATATACAGCTCCTTTCCGGTATCAGTATTCCGGAAATAAGCCATTGCATAGTTTGCCCCTGCAACGTCATCCACCGCTTCTACTATAACTTCCAGGGTCCCCGGCGCTTCCACTGTCTCCGCCCCGAGCTGGATGCCCGTTACTGTGGGCGGTGTAATATCCTCAATACCGCTTATGGGCATAAGACCGCTGTCCCCGTTGTCTGCCGGCTCCTTGGCATTGTTTTCCAGGAGCGTTTCATTTCCACTGTTTTCGTCTGTCTCTGCTGCTCCTGTCTCCTGATTTCCCTCTGCAACTTCAGGCGATTCCATTTCCGAATTTTCCTTCGCATCTGCAGGTGATTCCATTTCCGGATTTTCCTTCGCATCTGCAGATGATTCCATTTCCGGATTCGCTTCCGTCTCTACGGCTAATCCTGACTCGTGATTTTCCTCCACACCTGCATCAGCTTCTATTCCCGGATTCTCCTCTGCACCTGCCGTCAATCCTGTCCCCTGCATCATAAGCAGGGCTGCTGCCAGCAGAACACTGGTCTTTTTTATAATTTTTCTTCTCATATTCCCACTCCTGTCTCCGGTTCCCTATAATAGTTTCTTCTGTCCTTTTTTCCAATTCACCGCTCCTATTTCACTCTATTCCCTCCTATCAATTCTATCATTTTCCAATTTATCACATTTCCACTTTTCTGTCAATTATTTATTCTCTTTTAGCATAATAAAATAAACTATAGTTTAACACCAAAAAAAAAGAATGCGCTCTGCACATTCTTCGCGCCCGAGCGGTGCCGTTCACGGCTAATTTCACCTCCGCGAGGTGCGCATCCCGCCCGGAGGGCTTTTTGTGATATCGGAAATCCGGAGGAATTTCCGATATCACAAAAAAAGAATCCCCAAACCGTATCCTCTTACAGTTCGGGGATTCTTCCACTCTCTATCCAAAAATTTTACTAAGCACACCAAGGCCTGCCATCTTTCTTGCAGCTGCGCTATTGGCATACCCTTTTCGCTCGGCCTCGTTCATCAGCTTTGCCGCCTTCTTCTTATTCCCGTTTTTGGCCACCACAATGGCATAATTCGCCAGAACCACCGGGTAATCCACATCCAGCTCCGAAATCAGGGAGAGCCCTTTTTCATAATACTCCGCCGCCTCCTGATATCTCTGCTGCACCAGATAAACAGCCCCCATATTCGTATAAGTCTGGGCGTTTTGGGGATCTATGATTTCCGCCCGCCGGTAGCATTCCAGCGCCTTGTCATGAAAATTGCAGACCCGGTATGCCCTGCCCAGTTTCACCCAGGAAACCGCCCGCTCCTCATCCAATTCCAGGGCCTTGATCAGAACCTGAATCTCATCGCCATACCGTTTGGCCTGCCGGCACTTCTCTGCATCCAAATACAGCGAAATAATCTTGGCATCCGCCAATTCCTGGCTGGTGATCTTCTCATTTTCATCCATCTGATAGATGCTGCCGCAGAAGCTGCAGACCATCGCATTCCCGCCATGCTTCTGCAGCTGGTTGCTGCCGCAGCATTCACATTTTACCAGTTTCATCACTCATCCCTCTTGCCTGTCAAAATCAAAAACCCCGCTTCTTGGCCCGTTGCTGGGAAAACTCAATCCTTCTGCTTCATCTGCCCCATCCCATACAGCTTCTCTTCCTTATAAGATGCGAACCGCCCTGCATCCAGCGCGTCCCGAATCTCCTCCATCATGGTATTGTAGAAATACAGGTTATGGAGCACACACAGCCGCATCCCCAGCATCTCCTTGGCCTTCAGCAGATGGCGGATATAAGCCCGGCTGTAATGGCGGCAGGCCGGACACTGGCAGCCCTCCTCAATGGGGCGCATATCCTTCTCATACTTCTGGTTAAAGAGATTGATCTTTCCCTGGTTGGTATAGAGATGCCCATGGCGGCCGTTCCGGCTGGGATACACACAGTCAAAGAAGTCCACGCCCCGCTCCACACCCTCCAGGATATTGGCCGGCGTCCCCACCCCCATCAGATAGGTAGGCTTCTCCAAGGGCAGATGAGGCACCACATGATCCAGGATATCGTACATCTCTTCATGGGTCTCACCCACCGCCAGACCGCCGATGGCATAGCCGTCAAGCTCAAGCTCCGCAATGCGTTTTGCATGGTCAATCCGGATATCCGGAAAAATGGCTCCCTGGTTAATGCCAAAGAGCATCTGCTTCTGATTGATGGTATCCGGCAGGCTGTTGAGCCGCGCCATCTCCTCCTTACACCGCACCAGCCAGCGGGCCGTCCTGGCCACAGAGGCCTCCACATAGGAGCGTTCCGCCACACTGGAGGGACACTCGTCAAAGGCCATGGCAATGGTGGATGCCAGATTGGACTGAATCTGCATACTCTGCTCCGGGCCCATAAATATCTTGCGGCCGTCAATATGAGAATTGAAATAAACCCCCTCCTCCTTGATCCTCCGAAGCTTTGCCAGGGAAAACACCTGGAATCCGCCGGAATCCGTCAGGATGGGCCTGTCCCATACCATGAATTTGTGAAGCCCGCCCAGCTCCTTGATCAGGGCATCCCCCGGGCGCACATGGAGATGGTAGGTATTGGACAGCTCCACCTGGGTGCCGATCTCATATAGATCCTGGGTGGACACCGCCCCCTTGATGGCTGCTACTGTCCCCACATTCATAAACACCGGCGTCTGAATCACGCCGTGTACGGTATGAAATTCTCCGCGCTTGGCACGGCCTTCCTGTTTTATCAGTCGATACATACTGGTTCCTTTCTTTCCATTACAGCCGCAGACAGGGCCGTGTACCATTACTTTTCTCACTTACAGCTGCCGCTTAACCAGAATTCCTCCATAGCTGCGTTAAATTTATTTGGCGTGTCCATATTTACGCAATGTCCTGCTCCTTCAAAAACAATTACACTGCATTCCGGCTCATGCTTCTTCCACATTTCTACCGCTGATAGTTCCATCGGAATATCGTACCTTCCGCAGCCAATCAGTAACGGATATTTCCTCGTCTGTGTCTGCCGAACATTTATCATGCTGCCCAAAGAAGCCAAATACAGAAAGGACTTTTTCGGAAACTGCAGATTCATCTCATAAAAATCATTTTGCGCCTGCGGCGTATGCGCAGATATTTTTTTATTCGACTGTGCAAACCATTTCACTGAAAACAGCGCTTTCAGCATCATAAGCCTCTGGGATGCGCTGTTTTCCTTCTGCAGCTTGGCATCAAAGTGATTGATATCATAACCGCCGAAGCAGGCCAGTGATTGCACGGATTCGGGGTACTGGTTGGCAAAATCCTGGGCGATTACAGCCCCCAATGAAATCCCGACAATATGTATCTTCTCAATTTTTTCAGTTCTCAGGATTTCACGGATCCAGGCTGACATTTGATCAATACGCTCACCCTTTCGTACCTGCGTTGATTTCCCATGGCCGATAAGATCAAGGGTAAGAATATTGTATTTATCTTGAAAATAGTCAATTTGTGTTTGAAACATCTTGTGATTTACAAAAGCAGCGTGTAAAAAAAGGATCCACTCGGCGTTTTCCTTTCTGCTGATGTAATAAACAATGGGTGATTCCTCCAAATGGTGTTGTTTCATAATTTCCCCATTCCTATCTATAGCATCTATTACCTGTTACACAAATACATACTTCTTAAGCCGGTCCATGGCTTCCTTCACTCTGGACAAGGGCAGGGCCAGGTTCATGCGGATATGGCAGGGCCCGTGGAAGGCACGTCCGTCCTGCCAGCCAACGCCCACGTCCCATCCGGCCTTCACCAGCTCTTCAATGGTCTTCCCGTGGGTCTCGCACCACCTGGTACAGTCCAGAAACAGCATGTAGGTGCCATCCGGCTCCGTCACTTCCACGCCCTCAAAATGCTCCCGCATATAGCTGCAGGTATAATTCACGTTCTCCGAAAGCACCTGGCACAGCTCATCCACCCACTCCTGTCCCTCCGGGCTGTAGGCTCCCATCAGCCCATGCATGGAAAGCACATTCATGCTGTTGTAGTGGGTCTTCTCCTCCTTTGCCCGGATCCGGTCACGCAAAGCCTGATTGTAAATGATATGGTAGCTCCCAATCAGCCCCGCCAGGTTAAAGGTCTTGCTGGGCGCATACAGCGCCACCGTATGCTCCCTGGCATAGGGACTGACTGTCTGGATTGGAATATGCTTATGTCCATTCAGCAAAATGTCTGACCAGATCTCATCGGCAATCACCATCACCTCATTGGCCTCATAGACCTCCATGGCACGCAAAAGCTCCTCCCGCTCCCATACACGTCCTGCCGGATTATGGGGGGAGCAGAATACAGCCACATGGATATGGTGGGCCTTAATCTTGGCACCCATATCTTCATAATCCATCCGGTAAATGCCCTGATCATCCTTTTTCAGCGGGCTATGTACGATCCGATAGCCATTGCCGGTAATGATTCCGGTAAAGCCGATATAGGTAGGGCTGTGAAGAAGCACTGCATCCCCGGGCGATGCAAAACAGGTCAGGGCAGAAACCAGGCCTCCCAGCACACCGTTCTCATAGCCAATATGCTCCTTTGTAAGGCCCGTCACGCCATTTCTCGTCTCCTGCCATCGGATGATCGCCTGGAAGTATTCCTCCCTGGATGAAAAATACCCGTAGGCCGGATGCTGTGCCCGCTGAATCATTGCCTCCGGAATCGTCGGAACCGTTGGGAAATTCATATCGGCAATCCACATGGGAATAAAATCAAAGCCCTCCTTTGGCCCGTCAGGCCCGAAGCCGGGCCCTCCCACATTGTCCACCGCAATGGCATCCATGCCCTTCCGCTCTAAGATCGACGTAAAATCATATTTCATTTTGCATCCGCTCCTTTTACTTTTCCACCTTGGGCAGCCCGTCAAAGCCAACCTGAAGGTCTGCATCTGTGGGAATATAATCGTTCATCTCCCCATTGTGGAACTTCTCATATGCTACCATATCAAAATATCCGGTTCCGGTCAGGCCAAATACAATGGTCTTCTCCTCTCCGGTCTCCCTGCACTTCATGGCCTCGTCAATGGCAACCCGGATGGCATGGCTGCTCTCCGGCGCCGGAAGGATTCCTTCCACTCTTGCAAACTGCTCTGCTGCCGTAAAGACTGCGGTCTGCTCCACGCTTCTGGCCTCCATCAGGCCGTCGTCGTACAGCTGGGACAGTATGGAGCTCATGCCATGGTAACGCAGCCCGCCGGAATGATTGGGCGAGGGAATGAATCCACTGCCCAGAGTATACATCTTGGCCAATGGGCAAACCATGCCGGTATCGCAGAAGTCATACACATATCTTCCTCTGGTAAGGCTCGGGCAGGAGGCAGGCTCCACTGCAATAAACTGGTAATCCCTCTCTCCTCTCAGCATCTCTCCCATGAAGGGGGAAATCAGTCCTCCCAGGTTGGAGCCGCCGCCGGCACAGCCGATGATCATATCCGGAACGATGTTGTATTTGTCCAGGGCCGCCTTGGTCTCCAGACCGATGATGGTCTGATGCAGCAATACCTGGGACAAGACGCTGCCCAGCACATAGCGATAGCCCTCCATAGAGGTGGCAGCCTCCACTGCCTCTGAGATGGCGCAGCCCAAGCTTCCGGTTGTGCCGGGATGGGCTTTTAGGATCCGCTTTCCTACCTCTGTGGTCTCTGAGGGGGAGGGCGTAACGCTGGCTCCATAGGTACGCATCACCTCACGCCGGAAGGGCTTCTGCTCATAGGAGACCTTTACCATATAGACCTTACAGTCCAGCCCAAAATAGGAACATGCCATGGAGAGGGCTGTTCCCCACTGTCCTGCCCCCGTCTCTGTGGTAACGCCCCGAAGGCCCTGCTGCTTGGCATAGTAGGCCTGGGCAATGGCAGAATTGAGCTTATGGCTCCCGCTGGTGTTATTTCCTTCAAATTTATAATAGATCTTAGCCGGCGTCTGAAGCTTTTCCTCCAGGCAGTATGCCCGAACCAGAGGGGAGGGCCGGTACATTTTATAGAAATTGCGGATATCCTCCGGAATATCAATGTAGGGATGCACATCATCCAGCTCCTGCTGCACCAATTCCTTACAGAAGACAGCCTCCAGCTCCTGGGCTGTCATGGGCTCCAGGGTGCCGGGATTCAGAAGGGGAGCCGGCTTGTTCTTCATGTCGGCGCGGACATTGTACCACTGCCGCGGCATCTCATTCTCTTCCAGATAAATTTTATAAGGTATCGCTTTCTCGCTCATGGGTATATCTCCTCTCATTCTATCACTTTTCAAAAATCACTATCAAAAATTTTAACACTCTGATATAGTGATGTCAACTGTATTGACTTCTTTCTTTGATTATAGTACAATTTTTGCGGAATATATTACTACGCCGCAAGGCAGAATGGAGAATCCTATGGAACGAACAGTTGGAACCGTTGTACGGGGCGTAAGAGCGCCCATCATCCGCGAAGGGGACGATCTGGCTCAGATCGTAACCGACAGCATTGTAAACTGCATTGAGCAGGAGCAGATCACCATCGGCGAAAAGGATGTGGTAGCCGTCACAGAATCGATTCTGGCACGTGCACAGGGCAATTACGCCAGTATCGACGCCATTGCTGCTGATACCAGGTCCAAATTTCCTGCCGGACACATCGGCGTAATCTTCCCAATATTAAGCCGTAACCGCTTTGCCATCTGCCTGAAGGGCATTGCCAAGGGCGCCAGGAAGATCACTCTGATGCTCTCCTATCCTTCGGACGAGGTAGGGAATCACCTGTTTGACGTTGATCTTCTGGACGAAAAGGGCATTGATCCATATGCCGATGTGCTCACCGAGGAAACATACCGGGAGCTTTTCGGCTTTGTACTGCATCCTTTCACCGGCATTGATTATGTAGATTATTATAAGAATCTGATCACGGACTGCGGCTGCGAATGCGAGATTATTTTTGCAAATAAGGCCGCTGCCATCCTGGATTACACCAAGGATGTGCTCTGCTGTGATATTCATACCCGCAAGCGCACCAAACGGCTGCTTACAAAGGCCGGAGCCAATCTTGTATTCGGCCTGGACGATATTCTCACCGCACCGGTGGCAGGCAGCGGATACAATGATTTCTGCGGGCTTCTCGGCTCCAACAAGGCCACGGAGGACACGGTAAAGCTGTTCCCCGTCAACTGCCAGGATTTTGTGGAGCGGGTACAGAAGCTGCTTCTTAAACGCACCGGCCATCAGATGGAGGTTATGGTATACGGGGACGGGGCATTCAAGGATCCGGTGGGCAAGATCTGGGAGCTGGCCGACCCGGTGGTTTCCCCTGGCTACACCAGCGGACTTGAGGGCACACCCAATGAGCTGAAGCTGAAATATCTGGCTGACAATGAATTTTCCGATCTCTCCGGGGAGGAGCTAAAGGCTGCCATCTCGGCCAAGATCCATGAGAAGGATGCCAACCTGAAGGGCCAGATGGCCTCCGAGGGCACCACGCCCCGGCATCTGCCGGATCTGATCGGCTCTCTCTGCGACCTGTGTTCCGGCAGCGGCGACAAGGGAACGCCCATTGTCTACATACAGGGGTATTTTGATAATTACACGAAACAGGCGTAACGGCGAGGTATACAAATGGCAGGCTCAACACTTGGAACACATTTTAAAATCATGACCTGGGGCGAATCTCACGGGGCAGGCATCGGCGTTGTGGTGGATGGCTGCCCCGCCGGCCTCCCCTTATGCGAAGAGGATATCCAGACTTTCCTAAACCGCAGGAAGCCCGGGCAGTCCCGCTACTCCACGCCCCGCAAAGAGGACGATGCAGTACAGATCCTTTCCGGCATCTTTGAGGGCAGAACTACCGGTACTCCCATCAGTATGGTTGTATATAACAGGAACCAGCAGTCCCGGGATTACAGCGAGATTGCCGGCTACTACCGTCCCGGCCATGCCGACTACACATTTGACGCCAAGTACGGCTTCCGGGATTACCGGGGGGGCGGCCGCTCCTCCGGCCGGGAGACCATCGGCCGGGTGGCGGCCGGCGCCATTGCCTGCAAGCTGTTATCCTGCCTTGGGATCGCCTTTCTCACCTACAGCCGTGCCATCGGGCCGGTAACGGCGGCTCCCTCTGTCCAAGCGCTGCTCTCTATGGACCGGGAAGAGCTCACAGCTCTACTGGACAGCAATCCCCTGTATATGCCGGATGCCGCCAAGGCAGAGGAGGCCCGGGCATATCTGGACGCCTGCATGAAGCGGCAGGATTCCGCAGGCGGGATCATTGAGTGTATCATCACCGGAGTCCCTGCCGGCATCGGCGAGCCTGTCTTTGACAAGCTGGACGCCCGCCTGGCCCAGGCCATTTTCTCCATCGGAGCGGTCAAGGGCTTTGAGGTGGGAGACGGCTTTGCTGCAGCCACTGCCACAGGCCTTTCCAACAATGACGGCTTTGTCTGTGCTCCCCCAGCGCCAGCGGACAATGGCAGCGCCGCTTCCAACGGAAAAGGCCCGCTGCCCCATTCGATTGCGAAGGGCTCCAACCATGCCGGCGGTATCCTGGGAGGCATCAGCGACGGCAGCCCCATTATCTTCCGGGCAGCCGTCAAGCCAACCCCTTCCATCGCAGCTCCCCAGCAGACCGTCACCAGAAGCGGCGAGAATATTTCGGTGAGCATCAAGGGCCGCCACGACCCCATCATCGTCCCCCGGGCTGTGGTAGTGGTGGAAGCCATGGCGGCGCTGACGCTGATCGACCTGATCCTGGAAAACGGAGGAAGCACCCTGGAAAAGCTTCAGCAATTACACATGGCCTGATATCGGAAATGGCTGCCCGAAAGGCAGCCATTTTCCTACAAAATCATTCCATAAAATACATACATTTTTCCCGGTAGAACTTCTGCTCCTCTTCCAGCAATTCCACCAGCCGGTCAGTTCCTTCCCCCTCTTGGTATGCACTCAGGCCCTCCAGATACCGGTTCCGGTTCAAATCCTCAATAATTACTGGTACAATCCCCTGTGTTAAACACTCCCGAAAGAGGATCATCCGGCCGGTTCTTCCATTCCCATCATGCAATACCACATTGAGACCCCGCAAGGAAACGATAGTTAATTTCCACTTTCTGCTTACGATCTTTGCCGATGCCCTCTGCCTGATACACATAAATGCTGTCGATCAGCTCCACCAACATAGAACGGTTCAGCTCTGATACCGTTTCATACTTACGAATGGTTTCCAGAAATTGATTGGTACTTTGAGTTTTCTTTTCCTCGGCGCTGATTTTGCTTCTTAGCTCGTCTCTCTTATGGTTAAGCTCCTGCTGCTCATTTTCATAAGCCGAGGACATTTTCTCAAAACGTTCATCTGAAATCTTCCCCAAAGCATTCTGCTCAAAGAGCTTCATAATCACACTGTCAATTTCTGCAATCCGTTTTTCTGCTACTTCCAGGTCTTGCTTAAATTGCTGAATTTTCCGGTCACCGCCTTTTTCACTCAATTCGTGCATTTCTTCAATGAACTGGTCGCCTAAGACTTCCATGTTCTTAATGTGCTTTTGAATATCGCTCATAACAATCTGCTGTAATGCGTCATACGAAATCGCATGGGTCGTACAGAGATTACTATTTCCCGCATAGGTCCTGCAGCGAAAGCGGGGTTCCCGTCCGTTGGGATTTGAGAACGCCATATTACGTCCGCAGTCCGGGCATTTCACAAGCCCTACAAACATATTCGGACGCCCGGTTTTATTGGACCGCTTCTTTACACTGATGAATTTCTGCACCAGTTCAAAGGTTTCTTCATCAATGATGGCTTCATGGGTGTTCCGCACTATGATCCAATCCTCTTTCGGAACCGCAACCGGTTTCTTGTTCTTGAAGGATTTTGTCTGTGTCTTGTGAGACACCATGTGCCCCAGATACACCTGATTTTCTAGGATCATCTTTACGTTTTTTGCCACCCAGTCCGTTGGAAACTTAAATCCTGTGCTCGTTTCCAACGTGCCGTTTTTCATTGCCCGGTATGCCCGCGGAACTAAAATTCCATCTTCACATAAGATTCTCGCAATCTGATGAACACTATGACCTTGCTTTGATAATTCAAAAATTCGCTTGACAATAGGCGCCGTATCAGGATCGACCAACAACTTCCTTTTATTCTCTGGGTCAACTATATAACCATAAGGAGCAAAGGATCCGCAAAAGCCACCGCTTAAAGCCATTGTTTTCTTAACGCTTCGGATTTTCTTCGATGTATCACGGGCGTAATACTCGTTCATAATCGACTTGAACGGCATCATCTCGTTTTCATCAAATCTTGTGTCAACGTCGTCATTCAAAGCGATAAACAGGATGTCGTTGTTCGGGAAGATTTCTTCCACATAATACATGAACATGGCATTGTTCCGTCCGAAACGTGACATATCCTTTACCATGATACCGCTCGGCTCTGGATCATCCATAGCTTCTTTAATCATACGGTTCAGATCCGGGCGGTTGAACGTTGTCCCTGAATAACCATCATCCACGAACTCGCCTATCACTTCAAATCCTTTTTCTTTTGCGTTATACCTTAACATCTGCAACTGGTTGGTAATGCTGTTGCTTTCCTTATCGGCATCCCCATCGTCTTTTGATAAACGTGCATATAATCTGACTCTTAGTTTTGTCTGCTGTTTCAACATTTCTGCTCCTTTCCAACAGCAAACAAACCGCTTTGTACGCTACCATTATACCACGTCTGCTCACGCTTTTCAGCCATTTGTTACACTGTTTTTTCTGTCAGCGGGCACTATTTTCCTGCTCGATTTCTTTCTGGATCAACCTTTTAATCAAATGCTCCAACTGAACCGTGTCGGAAAAGACCGCAGTCACATAAAAGGTTGTGCCTCCAATCTGGACTGTGTTTTCCTGCTTTGTGTTGTCCATGTATTCACCTCATTTCCGGGCAACAAAAAAACACCATCGCTGGTGTTTTTCTGCCCTTATATAGTTGCAATCTGCCGCAAATACTTCTTGTTCCGCAGATCCAGCTCCACATAAACCATTTTACTGTCGTAGAGTTCCGTCTGTCCCGGCTGAATACAAGTAGTACGCCCTATCTGATTGATCCACGTTCCTTTCTCTGTATCAGGGCTTTCGTGGATATGTCCATGCAAGGTGAGCAGCGGTTGCTTCACTTTTAGAAAATCATAAATATCCGCCGACCCTATATCCAAATCCTGGTACAGGAGCTGCCCTAATTTTAATCCAGCCGGGGGCATGTGCATAACATAAATTGCCTTCTGTGGATTTTCCGGCGCTGGCAGTCCATCCAATACATCACACATCTGTGGAAGCTCTGTTCTGGAATACTCAAACCAATTAAAGATTCTGTCATATCCATGCTCATTAGAAATGCCTGCAAATGGACTTAACTGTCTTTGCGGAATGTAACGTGTTTCTGTAATCACCCTGTCCTTACAGCCAAAGGGATGATCCAGTATGTAATTCATCCCGATAATCTCATAGCCCTCAATATAAATCTTTTTGCTGGCTATATTATGGACATTTTCAAATTCACCGCAGACATCCTCAAACAGAGTATCTACTGCCAGCAAATCATCATTTCCCAACATAGTGAGATAGGTAATATTATTATCTTGAAGCTCCCTGAAATAATCCCTCAAAAAACCATTGATAAATTCCGGCTGTTCTAAATGCCTTTCTCCTAATTTGGGAAGCATATCACCACCATTCACAATGACACTGATTTCTTTTTCTATGGCGAGATCCAATGTCTTTCTATATTTTTCTTTATCCCCATGCAAATCTGTAACATAAAGTATTTTCATGCCGCATATCACTCCTTTAAGAATTCGCTCCTAATGATTATACCATGCGGAGGGAATACTTTCAGCCTTCTATTTTCGTTTTTCTCTAATCCATTCCGCCAGCCACTCCCTTCATAGTTTCTGTGTTTCACTATCAAAACCACATGAATAAGTCGGGTCTGCACTCATATAGTCACAGACCCAGCCCATTGTATCTGATTTCAATTTTGCTGCCGTATTTGCCACGCTCCCCGGCAAGCCCTAAACAATATAGGGCGGGGCTGTTACAGGCTGCGGATAGCGTCGCCGCATCATAGCCCCGCATACGCCGCCGCTTTGCCAGAGCAGGCGCACGCCGC
>CAJUQB010000023.1:50256-54156 GCA_910588285.1 uncultured Lachnospiraceae bacterium | reverse complement strand
AATATTCCCCTGCCTTCAGTGTAAGCTTCAGCATATTTTACAAACCTCCATGTTTTTTGCATATCCCGTATGCGATTCCCTCTTGCCGGATCGGGCCTCTGGGTTGTCTCCGGCCTCTGTTCCTGTTATCAGCCATGCGACAGATTTTATATTGTGTCGCGTTTTTATTTACACACTATATATCGGCCGGGTTTTGAAATACTTTACATCTGATTAGAATTTTTTTGAAAAATTTTTTAAAGTATTTTTTGATGAAATAATATTAGTAATTGTGTAATCATAAGTTACCCTTTATATTTGAGTATACACAGCCTGAACCTGGAGAAGGCAGACAGATTCTTCCCGGGCAGGCGGTGAACTTACAAAGGACAAAAAGGAGGTAACTTATGAACACGGCACAACCAATCAAGGATCTGGCAGAGCTGGAGCATTTCAAAGGGTATTACCGGGATGTGCGGCCAAATCTGCGAAACTACACATTACTGACGCTGGGGCTGAATACGGCCCTTCGGGTATCGGACCTGCTGTCCCTGCAATGGCGGCAGGTCTATGATTTTGTCCAAAACAGCTTCCGCAGCCATATTGTTCTTGTGGAACAGAAAACGGGAAAATCTTCCCAGATCTATATCAACAGCAGCATTCGCCAGACGTTGATTCTGTATAAGGAAGCGCTGGAGCGCAGCGGGCATATCCAGCCAGAACAATATCTCATTTCCAATTCAAAAAATCTTCCCCTATCACGCTCCCAGGCCTGGCGGATTATCCGCGCTGCTGCCCAAAACTGCAATATTTCCGGCGTAATCAGCCCCCATTCCCTGAGAAAAACCTTCGGCTACCATGCCTGCAGGCGCGGCGTGCGCCCGGCAATGCTGATGGAGGTATTCAACCACTCTTCCTTTGAGGTCACCAGGCGTTATCTGGGAATCGAGCAGGAGGACCGGGACGAGGTATTCCGTAATATCTGTATTTGAGTGATCCCAAAGTCATAAAACCCGATGCAAGAAAAACGCGACACAATATAAATTGTGTCGCGTTTTTTTGTGATTTAGGAAATTCCTCCGAATTTCCTAAATCACAAAAAGCCCTCCGGGCGGGATCATATTTGGCCCAAATGGGACCTTACTACCACCGGCAGCCTTGCTCCCATCCGGCACAGCAGCTCATTGCTGATGGTCTCCGCCGTCTCCGCCACCATGGGTGCCGACAGCTCTGCATCCGTCTCCCCGCAGATCACTGTGGCCACATCTCCCAGAGAAACCCCCGGAATCTCCGTCACATCCACTGCCAGCTGATCCATACAGATCCGCCCTGCAACCGGTGCATACTGCCCCCGGATCATCACGCCGCTTTTATTGGACAGGCTCCTTGGAAGGCCATCCCCATAGCCAATGGGCAGAATTGCGATGCGGCTGTCACGGGCTGCCGTGAAGGTCCTTCCATATCCCACTGTCTCTCCCGCCGAAACAGCCCGCAGCAGAACAACCCTTGCCTTCAATGCCATCACCGGCTTTAGCTTTGGCTGAAGCCTGGTATCCCGGCCTGGCTGGCTCAATACCCCGTACAATGCAATTCCAACCCGCACATAATCACAGGCAAGCTCCGGATAATTCAGAAGCCCATAGCTGCTCTGGATATGGGTTTTGGGAACCGTAATCCCGGAGCTTATAAGCTCCTCCAAGAGCCCCTGGAAGCGCCTGATCTGCTCTCTGGTAAATGCTTCCTCCCGGCAGCCTCTGCTGTCCGCACAGCACAGATGGGTGTAGATCCCCGTGATTTTCAGATTTTTCATGCGAAAGATTCTTTTCACCTTTTCAGTCTCCTGGCTGGAGATTCCCAGCCGGTGCATGCCGGTGTCAATCTTGATATGGCACTTGACTGCCATTCCCTGGCGGTTCAGGCTGTTGGCATACGTGAAATCAATCAGCGTCTGGGTGATTCCATATTTCTTAAGCTCCCTGGCCCGGCCGGGGCTGGTGTAGCCCAGCACCAGGATCTCTCCACGGATGCCATATCTCCGCAGGCGGATCCCCTCCTCCAGGGTGGCCACTGCAAAGGCCTCCACCCCCATCTGCTCCAGGCGGGAGGCAATGGCAAAGGCTCCATGGCCGTAGGCTTCCGTCTTGACTACTGCCATCAGCCTGCAGCCCTCTGGCATCTGCTGCTGCAATTCTGCTGCATTGTGGGCCAGATGCTCCGGATTCAGCTCAATCCACGCTCTATTGGTATCTGCAGGCCTGCCTCTTTTGGGCCCAAGCCGCTCCCAAAGGGCGGCAGCCGGCACAGAGAAAGCCACAGACCCAAGGCAGACAGCAAGAAAATGCGCCAGGCTGTTTTCCACCAGAAGCTCCTGAAGGCCCAGCTTTTTTGATACCAGCCGCAGTGTCACAATCACCATGGGGTGAATCAGGTAGATCAGAAGGGAGCTGTCCCGAAGCAGAGGCATACGCGCTCCTCTCCAATGCAGCAGGGCACTGAACAGGAAATACATGCAGGGAAGCAGGAACAGATACATGCTGTCATGGCGCTGAACCTGAAAATGATGGAGCGTCAATGCCTCTGCCAGCATCAGTACAAAGGATATGCCAAATCCCCACAAGCTCTTTCCCAGGGAAAGCGCCTGCTTCCCCTCCCCCAGCATTCCCCCCAGAAGGAAGAAGATGGGCGCCAGGAAGAGCCCATTCCGGGTATGGTCAAAGACCTGAAACAGCAGGCCATAAAAGCCCTTCACCAGGGCTATGTCCTCAATGACACCATAATAGCTGTCCCCGAATAAGCCCACCAGATAGAGCAGGCCCCCAATCGCCAGGGCCATTGGCCTGCTATACCTTTTCGCCAGCCGCCAGGCAATGACAGCCCCCAGGATCGCGGCCGGAAGATACCACAGATGATACAGTGTACCGTCAAACACCAGATCCTGAATGAGCCTTGGCAGCAGTCCATCTCCTGAAAAATAGCCATTGTACAGGTTGACAGGCACATAGAGGAGTATCGCAGCCCCATAAATAAGCGCCGTCTTCTTCACAAACTGCTTCAGCCTGTCCCTGTTCTGCTGATACGGGCGAATCAGGAAGAATCCCGATGTCATCAGGAAAAAGGGAACCCCTACCCTGGCAACAATCCGCGTCAGGATAAAATCCCCGGTCTGTGTATACGAAGCCAGGGGCGACGTATGGATTGCAACAATCAACAGAGCCGCTGCAAACCGAAAGCAGTCAATCCCTGTGTATCTATTCCAGCTTTTGCTCTCACTCATCTCTTTCCTCCGGGGTTCTTAAGCATTCATGTACTCGCTTCTATTGCTGCCGTTCATTCTGTTCCCCTCCTTACAGCTGTACATACAAGCCAATGAGCTTATCCAGCATTTCTTGGAAGGACAGCCCGATTCCCTTCATCATATTGGGGTAGCGGCTGTGGGAGGTAAAGCCCGGGATGGTGTTGACCTCATTAAATACAATGTCGCCGGAGGGCTTCAGGAACATGTCCACCCGCGCAAAGCCGGAGCAGCCCAGTGCCCGGTAAATGGTCACTGCTGTCCGCTGGATCCGCCGTTCCGTCACCTCGTCAATCCTGGCCGGCATGTGGATTTTGGAGGTTTTCAGGGTATACTTTTCCGTGAAATCAAAGAATCCCTGGGACAGCTCGATCTCATCCACCCTGCCCACCGTCAGGTTCTCGTTGCCCAGCACCGCACAGCCTACCTCAAAGCCCTCCACTGCCTCCTCCACAATCACCTCGCTGTCATGGACAAAGGCCTCTGCCACCGCTTCCTCCAGCTCCTCCGAAACAGTGACCTTGGTGATGCCGAAGGAGGAGCCGGCCCGCACCGGCTTCACAAACAGCGGAAAGCAAAGCCCCGTGCGGATCATTTCCAGCGCCTGCTCCTGCTCAAACTGCCGGAAA
>CAJUQB010000023.1:0-50246 GCA_910588285.1 uncultured Lachnospiraceae bacterium | reverse complement strand
GACCGCTACCCCAGCGGCGCGGACCAGCTTATGGGCCCGGTCCTTGTCCATGCAGAGGGCAGAGGAAAGGGTATTGCAGCCCACGCAGGGGATTCCCACCAGCTCAAAAATTCCCTGGAGGGTGCCGTCTTCCCCGTTTTTGCCATGAAGCACCGGAAATACCAGATCCACCTGCTTTGCCCTGCAGGAGCCGCCGGAAAATTCCAGAAATCCCTGCATGGAGCGGTTCTGGGATACGGCAACGGGAATCAGCTGCTCCTCCTCCTGCCACCAGGTATTGGCAGCGATTTTCTCATAAGCTCCAGTGTAATAGTACCATTCCCCCTCCCTGGTAATTCCTACCGGATAGGGCTTATATTTCTCGGGATTCAGATGCTTCAGCACAGCGCCGGCAGACTGCAGGGATACCTCATATTCCGTGGAATGTCCGCCAAAAATAACAGCAATTTCAATTTTTTTATTCATGATAATCTCCTTTGTCAGAAATAATACGCACGCAAAAAACAGCATTCGGCCTTTGATACGGTCTTTCCCATGATTATATCATAAGCCAAGATGCTGTTTTTGTGTTTCTTCTGACAATTTTCTTAGATCTTTTTGTACAAAATCTTAAATTTTGTTAAAATGCCTTACCTGGCAGCCGGATACTCGTTGCACAGCAGCCGGTAAGGCGCTTCATCCTCCTCAATCTCCGGGAATCTGCCCACCGGCGGGTAAAACCGGTTGTCCGTGTTGTCGTCATTGCACTGGCTCACCTCTCCCAGCAGCACGGGACCGGTTCCCTCCTCCACCGAAAAATCATGGTACAGGTACTGCTGGATATGGATGCTCTCCCCAGGCGTCAGGCGGATCTGGGTGCCTGCCGGAACCTGGCAGGTCCTCCCGTCAGTATGCACTGTCACCTCTGATTCCAGGTCAACCTCCTCGTTCGGCAGGGAATTGTAGACGCGGATCAGTACATTTCCCCCGCCCCGGTTGATAATATCCTCAGTCTTGTACCAGTGGAAATGGTTGGGCGCATACTGCCCCTCCTTCAGATACAGCAGCTTTTCCGCATATACCTTGGGATACTTGTCCGCCATTGCCTGATTGCCATTGCGGATGGTAATCAGAGAAAATCCGAATTTATCGAACTCTCCCTTGCCGTAATCCGTGATATCCCAGCCAAGCATGCAGTCCCGCACCTCATCGTATTCATGGCCCAGGCTCTGCCACTGCTCTGGTGTAAAATGGCAGAATGGCGGCAGATAGCAGCAGTACTTACTGCACATGGCCTCCAGCTCCTTCAGGGCTTTGTTGATCTCTGAACGTTTCATGTTATTTTCCTCCTCCTGCTCCGCATCGTACCACTATTTTACCATATTTTCCACTGTATGCAATGTGTTTTTTCAAGGGGTTCCACTGCGCTTAAGCTCTCTGACCCGGATACGCATCCGCTCGTCCTCCTGCCTCACCAGCCGGATTCCCTCTGGCAGCTGGAGCTGCACATCATACGTCTCTCCTTCACGGATCCAGTCAACATTCATCCTTCCATGGGGCGTGGGGATACTGCATCTGCACCAGTCCAGATCAATGGGACAGCCGGTAAAGGCCACCTTCCCAAATCCCGGCTCCAGCACTTTAAGCCCTGAGAGATCCCGGATCATAAAGTACGCCGGCGATGCAGACCAGGAATGGCAGTAGCTTCTGGTTCTTCCGTTCTCATAAAATCCCGGAAACACCTCCCAGCAGGTAGTGGAATCATAGAACAGCATCCTTCCCCAGCGTTTCCGGATATCTGCAAAAATACCTGCTCCCTGCCCTGCCTTGCCCAGCGCCTGGTATAGATAATGCAGCATAAAGGGCGAACCTGCCTCCAGGAAATCTGCCGGAGCATCTGCAAGGTAGCCCTCCACAATCCGCTTCCTTTCCTCTCCTACAATCCCGTCATACAGATACAGCATGATATGAGTCTGAATACTGAAGGTTTTTGCATATCCTGTCTCCGGCGACCAGCCGTCCCGATACGCCATTCTATCTGCATCCCACATTTGGGAATTCATATAATCCAGCATCCGCTGCTGATCTGACCAAAAGCCCTCCGCCTCCTCTGCCCTTCCCACCGAAGCACAGTATGCTCCAAACATCTTATAGCAGTATGCCAGAATCGCCTGATGGGCCGTTACCACGCAGTGGTTGCCAATATCCATGGCCGCCCAGTCAATCATGTTCCAGGCGCTGATGAGGAAGCCGCCATCCTTACGGATAAACTGCCGATAAAAATCCAGCACCCGGTACAGATACGGGTACAGCTCCTCCACATGGCGGAAGGAGCCGGTAAGCTCCGCTGTCTCAAACACAGCAATTACCCAGTTCATCATCCACATGGGGATTGCGGTATTCCAGTCCGTGGGAGTCAGGGCATTCATCACCAATCCGTTATCCTGGGCAGTCACCGCCAGCTTCTCCACATAGGTACAAAAATCGTAATCCCCAAAGACCCAGGCATGGATCAGAGCGCTGAGCTGGGCGTCTCCGGTCCAGAATGCCTGCTCATAAGTAGGGGAATCCGTAAAAGCATCCTCTGTACATAAAAGATTGGTGTCCCGGCACATCTCAAAAATCCGGTTCAGCAGCATATCACTGCAGGCAAACTGTCCAAGGGCAGGCGCCGAATACGTCTCATGGCGCAGATGAAAATCCGAAATCTCCACCGGCTCCCTGGCCCCCCGCACTGTGATCAGCGCATAGCGCAGTCCCATCCGCGCCATACACTGATAGGTCTGCCAGCCCTCAGAGGCCACATAATGGACACTGTTGTTCAGGCCGATGGTATCGTCAATCTCCCTGCGGTAATAATTCTCAAACCCGTAAATATCGATAACCGTTCCTGCTGCTGCCCGCAGGGTAAAGACCAGCTGGCCTACATAAATATTGCCAAAATCCACCAGGATCCGGCGAAAATCCCCTGTCTTTGGCAGATCAATCACCGTAATGTCCTGATTCTGCCACAGAATCCCGCAGTCCTTTGTCTCCACTGCATACTCCTGCAGCACCTTCTCTGTCCTGGCCAGGGACAACAGGTACAGATCCTCATACATATCCCTCTGATCAATCCAGCGGAGCTCTCCCGGTCCGATCCGGCGGGATAGCTGTTCAAAATCCTCTGACTCCCAAATATACCGATGCTTCTGGGTATATTGCTCCATCTCGTTAAATTCCTCCAGACCACCGTAGATTCGGGACACCCCGTCCAGCTTCTGTATTATCCGGGCTGTGGGACCCACCACAAAAAATCTCTTTCCAGTCAGCTTCTTTGGAAACCGCAGCTCCAGATGACAGTACAGGTCGTCAAATTTTCCGGATACCTGCAGCAAAAAGAATTGCTCCCCGGCTTTCACGGCAACCGGAATCTCCCGGTTGGCATTATCTGCCTGATATACCTGGCCCCCCAGACGAAAGCTGCCAAGGATTCCGTTCCAGGTACGGTTCGGGAAGGAGATCACTCCCTCCATATCCTCCTCTGCCTCAAAAAATCCCCCAATAAAGCCTGCAAAAATCGTCTCATCCGCATCCTTCCGTTCTCCAAAAAAGGCTCTTCTCGTATTCAGGGTCAGCTGCCAGCAGCCCCTGGCCACATCCTGGATCGCCTCCAGACGGGCGGGATACTGATCCCGTACATCAAAGGCCCGGATAGGACGCAGCGATGGTTCCCGTACATTCCCGTCCTCCAAAAGCACGGTTGCCTGCTGCCAATCTGCCGTCAATTCACGATTCTCAATCCACTGAAGGTTATCTCTTCTGGCATCATAATAATCTCCAAAGCCCAGATTCACATTCCGTTTGGGCGCATACCGCATATGCCCCCGGTCCTCCCGGCATTTCACGGTCTCCCCGGATGCTGCCAGGATTCTATACTGCCGTCCTGCCGCCTCCGTTGTCTCCCCGGATGCTGTCGGGACTCTATACTGCTGTCCTGCCGCCTCCGCCGTCTCCCCGGATATCTGCTGCCGTACAGTAAAAGCAAGACCCGGACGGTCGCTGATGCTCTGATAGGTAGACCATCCGTAATTCCACACCCGGATAGCCAGATAATTGTCTCCTGTCCGGCAGGCAGGCAGCAGGGAATACGTATCATAGACAAGGCTTCCCTTCGCTCCCCGCACCGGTCCCCGTCCAATCTGTTTTCCATTGAGATAAACCATGTACTTGGAGACTGCGCAGATCTCAAGGGTCACCTCGCCCCTCCTGTTCTCCAGCGAGAAGGCAGCAGCAAAATTCCCCCTTATATTTTCCCGCTGCCTCTCACAGGTATCCTCCCCATTCAGCCAAATCCATTTTCCCATATCCCTTCCCTCCTCCCACTAGGAATAATTTCCTGCTTTTTTACAGGCATACCTGCTGTACTCCTTCAGCAGCTTCACATAATACCGGTAATCCTCCTCATTCCGGACAATTCCCGGACCCACATACTTGGATTTTGGCTGGGGGCAGTCCGCCGTATAATGCGGAAACCAAAACTGGGTGATACTGTCCAGTCCAAAATATTTTGCCACCTGCTCCCCGCTCATCCCGGAGGGCATTCCCTCCTTTTCCCAGTGTTCGATGGTCTTATCCCACCACATGGCCCACTCCAGAGCCGGGCCATGGTCCACTGTGGGATCTCCCTCCATGATCTTTAAAAAACGTTCTCTTGTCGTCATTCTGTATTCTCCTACTCATATCTCTATATGGCTCTGTCATATCTCCCGTACCTATGCGCCGCCTGGTACATGGCAAGGAGGTTTTCCACCGGCGTATTGTCCTGGATCATGTGCGTGGGGGAAAAATGGTAGCCTCCCCCAGGCATCATAATCTCCAGCGTCTCCTTCACATTTGCCTCCACCTCCTTCGGCGTTCCATAGGCCAGCGGCCCTGTGGTAGAAATACATCCGTGAAAGGACAGCCTCCCTCCAAACTGCTCCTTCAGGTACCGGGGCTCCATATGTGCTGCCTCCGGCTGCAGGGTATCCACTGCGCTGACTCCCATTGCAATAAAATCCTCATAGACCCAGCTGGAGCTGCCGCAGGTGTGCACCATCACCGGCTTATCGTAAGCCCGTGCCAGATCAATATAGCGCTGATGAATGGGCCTAAGCACCCGCCGATACAGCTCCAGACTGATCATAGGTCCGATCTGGGTTCCAAGATCCTCCCCCAGCCAGACAAAATCAATGAGGTCCGACGCCTCATCCAAGGCCAGCTCCAGCATTCCCAGCTGCATATCCGCCACCCGGCTGATATAGGTGAGCGTCGCCTCATCCTCCGTCAAAAGCCGAACCAGCGTCTCCTCCATGCCCATAACCCTGCCGGTGGAATTGATGATGTCCGCAATTCCTGGATGGCCAATGTATACCGCCTTATCTCCCACCTCCTTCAGCTGCTCCCGCAAGCCTTCCACCGAGAAATCCTTCCGTCCCGGCACCGGGAATTCCGCAATTTCATCATCCTCTGCATCCTGCAGCGGAAAATCACAAAAATCCCAATAGCCCCCGCTCTCATGTTCCACCCATCTGGTATGAAAGCCATAAATAGGATCCGTTTTTCTTCCCTTCCGTACCGGAAATCTGTTTTCCCCCACAAAAACGGCTCCGGTCTCCCAATAGTCTGCCCCCAGCGCATCCAGAAGCCCCAGACGGTCATCGGCACTGATCCCCAATGCCTGGCAGAACCGCTGATGGATTCCCGGGTTCGCCATATAGTCAATCGGCACCCGGTCCGTTTTCTCAAAAGCAAAGGTCCGCATAACCCGCTCCTTGGATGTCATTGTTTCCGGCGCCTTTTCTATTCTGTACATACAAACATACCTCCTGCATACGGTTTCCTTTCGGACGCACTCACTCCTTGACCGCTCCGCCGGTCAGCCCTTCTACAATCTGCTCCGAAAACAGGAAGTAGATGATTATAATCGGGATCAGGGCAATGGTAATGGCTGCAAAAATCTTATTCCAATTGGCCAGAAAATTGGCACTGTAGCTATATACCGCTAAGGTCAGGGTCTTCACCCTGGTTTTTGTAAGGAATACCAGCGGCAGAAAGAAATCGTTCCAAATCTGGATAAAGCTGATCAGTGCAACCGTTGAAATTACCGGCTTTGATATGGGGGTTACGATTTTAAGATACACCTGGAAATCGTTGGCGCCGTCAATCCGCGCCGACTCCAGCACCGACACCGGAAGCCCCCGGAAAAAATTCGTAAACAGTACCGTGGAAAAGGATAGATTCGCTGCATAGATCATCACCAGCCCTGGCAGCGTATTGGTCAAATGAAGCTTTGTCAGCATTACAAACAGTGGCAAAATCCCCAGTTGGATGGGAAACATCAGGCCCAGCAGAAAATAGTTTTCCAAGAGCCCTTTCCCCCGAAATTGATAATGGGCCAGTGCATACCCAAGCATGGAGGCCACAATACACAACACTGCCACTGATGCAGCCACCAGGATCACGCTGTTTAAAAGGTAGCCCAGAAAACGGTCCTCCAGAATTACCTGTTTAAAATTATCCAAGGTGAAGGAGCTGGGCCATCCCATGGTATTTTGAATCAGCTCTGACTTTGTTTTGAAGGAATTTAAGATCGTGGAGCCGATCAGGTAGATCGCAAGAAACGTATACGCCACAAGCACGGCTGAAATCACATTTTTTACCGTTTTCCCACCAAAGCCTTCTATCTTCCCCGCTCTTTTTTGTCTCATCATGTCAGCCTCCTTTTAATAATCCAGCTTTTTCAAAAGCTTCTTCGTGACCAGGGTCAGAATGAAAATGATCACAAACATGACCACACTGATGGCTGATCCAAAACCGATGGACGTCTCCCCAAAATAGGTTCCGCCAAAGGCAAACCGATAGAACACCATATTCATAAAATCAAGCTTTCCGGTAGCGCCGCCCTGGGGCCCCACCAGCACATAGGGCAGGTCAAACATGGTCATGGCATAGATTACGCTCAAGGTGATATTAGTTTTTAAGGACGAGGTCAGCATAGGCAGCACCACTCTCCAGAAGCGCTTCCACTCCCCGCAGCCATCGATCACACTGGCCTCCACAATCTCCTGGGAAATCTCCTGCATATTTGCGTAGAAGATCATCATGCCGGAACCGATACACTGCCAGATAATCACTCCCACAAAAATCTTAAACACCAGATTGGGGTCTCCCAGCCATGCCAGCTCATGGGATTTGCCGAAAAGCGTTCCAATTACCTCATTTAACGCTCCCACATTGGGATCGAACAGCACGATGGCAAAAAATCCCACGATAGAGGTGCTGATCACATAAGGCAGAAACAGCATAAATCGGATATATTTGTGAAATCGGATCTTGATATACAGCACATAGGCAAAAAAGATCTGTATCGGCGTGATAACCAACAGCACACATGCCAGATACTTAAAGTTATTTCCCAGCGCGGAAAAAAATGTTGCTGACACACGCGGGCTGGTAAAGAGCTTGGTAAAATTTGTAAGTCCCACAAATTTCATGGGCCCGATTCCGCTCCAGTCAAAAAAGCTGTAGTAAAATGCAAAAGCCAGCGGTATCATCATAAAAATGGTATATAAAAGAAAACCCGGTGCAATGAACAGCAGATGTGTCCTGTTTCTTCTTTTTTTCTTCAAGCAAAATCCCTCCTTGCCTCTCTCTGTCACAAAGCCTGTAGGAGAAGAAAAAGAGGGAGCGCGTAAGTCTCCCTCTCCTTCTGTCCCTTCAGCCTATTCCATCAGTAAGGACTGCAGGCTGTCCACGAATTCCTGAACCCCCAGGGTCTTGGCAAACACCTTGCATTGATCGGCCTCCCATACGGAGGTAGCCGTTTCATCGGCCTGGGGATCCGCAAGATATCCAAGAATATTATAGTAGCTCTCTGTCAGATAATCGAAGGATGCGATCTCATTTGCCACCGGATTCTCCGATACGACGGCCGGTGTGCAGGGAATGGAGCTTAAGGCATTTACCCAGCGTGTCTGTGCATCTACCGTGGCAAAATAATTGACAAATGCCAGCGCTGCTTCCGGATTCTCTGTATTGGCGCTGACACCATAGCCACAGCTGTTGGTTCCCACCATGGGCTGATCCCCCTTCGCGGTGGGGACCTGGAATGCACCATAATTCAGCTCCGGATTGTTCTCATCAATTACCGCCACATTCCATGTACCGTCAATACACATGGCTGCTTCCCCCTTGGAGAAGGCCAGCAATGCGCCGCTTCCATCCACGCCCAGGTAACCGTTTCCATAATAGCCCTTGTCCGCCCACTCCAGCATCTTGTTGTAGGCTGCCACTACACGCTCATCATTGACCTTCACTGTTTGATTCTTCTCATAGTCCTGCACCCAGTCAACGCTCATGCCATTTAATACCGGCTCGAACTGGAACAATATGGTCCATGGGTCTGTGGCACAGAAGGCTATGGGAGTGTAATCCGTCTCGGCAATTTTGGCCAGAAGCTCTTCAAATTCGGCAAAGCTGGCCGGTATCTTCAGATCCAGCTCTTCAAAGATATCCTTGTTATAGTACACACAGCGCCCGCCGGTCTCTGCCGTTGGCGTCGAGTAGACAGAACCATCCTCCATTGTCACGATATTCATGGCTGTTGTTCCCTCGTACAGGGAGAAATCCACCTTGTCGGTCAGCTCCATCATATAGCCGCCGTCCACGTAGGATTTGTAATGGGTAGTGGCAAGGCCATTGGTCCAGAATATATCCGGCGTCTCCCCGGCCTGCATCGCTGTCTGCAGCAGATTATAATACTGATCAGAGGTTTTTACCTCAATCTCCACCTCCACATCCGGATACAGCTCATGAAAACCGGCTACCACTGATTTCAGCGGCTCGGTGAACTGGTCGGTATGTTCCCAGATAACCAGGGAACCTCCCAGCTCTCCTCCTGCCTGTCCATCCTGCCCTGCATCCCCCTGGGGCTTTTCCTCCTCCGAAGTGTCCCCATCCCCTTTGGGAGATGCCTGAAGGTCCGACGCCTCATCTGAAGGCGCGTCTGACCCGCCGCATCCTGCAAGAAGGGCCGCCGTCATGACACCGGCTAACAACAGTGACAAAGCTCTCTTTTTCATAGTAACCTTCCCCTTTCGATTTTATTTTGTATCTAAAGTATATCATCTTTATTTTTCCTAAAACCATTGTAAATTAGGCAAGGTATTCACATTTTTTAGCTGCCATCCATTGGGGCTGTTCAATTTATTAAGATTTCTTCACATTATTAAGATTTCTTCATATTATTAAGATTTTTCGCATGATTAAGATCTGCATTTCGCTTTCGATATTCCCCTGCGGTCATACCCGTCAGCTTTTTAAAGAGCCTTCCAAAATAATTGGCATTTCCAATGCCGGTTTTTTCTGCAATCTGATCAATGGACAGCTCTCCCAGCTGCAGCAGCTTCTTCGCCTCCTCGATTCGAATCTGATTTAAATACTGCACATAGGGGATGCCTTTTTTCTTCTTAAAATACTGGCAAAAATAAACCGGGTTCATATGGAACTGCTGAGCCATGTCCGCCAGGGTAATCTGCCTGGCATAATTCTCCCGAATATATTGCTCAATGCCCAAAAAGCTGTCGCTGCGGCTCTCCACATCCAGCACAGTCACCCGGTAAACCTCCAGAAGCGCCTCCTGCAGCTGCTGTGCCGAGTCAAACTCCTCTACCTGCCGGTAATCCAGATAATTGGCTTCCCCAAAAATATCCCCATAGGTAAGGCCCCCGCAGTTCTGCTCCAGATACAGCTCCAGCTCACTTAAGAGCTTGATTATCTTGAATTTCACTTCCTTCACAGGCACGCTGGCACTGCAGCAGCGCTGCAGGAAGAGCCCTGTCTCATGGCACATATTCTGATACCAGCCTTCCCGGAATATCTCCTCCCGGAGCAGCCTTAATTCCGGCTGGCTGTCCCTGCTTTTCGGTATATCCTCCACCCACAGGCAGAAGGGCTTCTCATAATAAAAGCTCTGGTCCAGCCACTCCAGGGTCTCCTGATAAACAGCCTTTGTTTCCTTCAGGTCATCATATGGCCTTGAAACTGCCATATACAGGTTCCGGTTAAAGTAATTCGTAACACTGGAAACCGCCTCCCCAAAAAAACGTTGGATCCGTTCCCTGCTGCCGGACAGCTCCTCCTTACGCGCAAACCGGAGCATGGCGCACACCTCCTGCCCGTGGTATGTGAAGCATTCTCCCAGCCCCTCATCCTTCAGGTGCTTCTGCAGGACCTCCAGCAGAATCTCCACACTGATTTCCTGCCATTTGGTGCGATACCGTTCCCCTTCCCGGCGCAGTACAAAGGCAGCCATGCAGAATGCTTCTCCAAAGCCCTCTCTGACCGTTTGCTGCGCCTCTTCCATATACC
This sequence comes from uncultured Lachnospiraceae bacterium, assembly GCA_910588285.1. GTDB lineage: Bacteria > Bacillota > Clostridia > Lachnospirales > Lachnospiraceae > 14-2. The sequence continues at coordinate 39,875 of CAJUQB010000023.1, read as the reverse complement.
CCAGAAATCCTGGTACAGCCTTTGATTTCTTCCGCTGGTACTGTTCCAGAATCAACTGCGGCAGCTCCTCCTCCCCAATCTCATGCTTTAACACATAGCTGTTGACTCCCAGGGCAATGGCCTCCTTGGCATAGGAAAAATCCTCATAACAGCTGAGAATGATCGTCACCATGCGCTCCATCTGGGCATGGGAGGATTTTAGCTGCCGGATCAGCTCCAGTCCTGTCATTCCGCCCAGGCGGATATCTGTCACCAGCACGTCCGCTGTATGATACCTGAAGTATTCCAATGCCTCTTCTCCTGAGGCGAAGTCCTCCACAACCGTTAGCTTGGGATCATATTCACTGATGCACATTTTCATACCGATGCGCACCAGCATCTCATCCTCCACCACCACAACTCGAATCATATGCTTCTCCTTTTACCACCGGCAGGGTCAGATGTACCATCGTTCCCTCTCCTGTCTTACTCTGAAGCTCCACTCCGTAATCACTGCCATAGCTTAGAAAAATCCGCTGCATCACATTATAGATTCCCACATGCTCTTCTGGGGAAGCAGGTTCCTTCTTCTGTACCCCTATATGCTCCTTTGGTTCAAATCCCACTCCGTTATCCTCAATAAAAATATGAAGGACATCGGTTCTTCGCAGGATCCGGACTGTAATTACACCGCCCTGCTTCCTGCCCCGAAATGCATGAAGAATACAGTTTTCCACCAGGGGCTGCAGCAGCAGCTTCTGGATCCGGAAGCCCTTTGTCTCCTCCTCCACCTGATACTGCACGTCAAAATTTACAAAACGCATTTTTTGAATATAGATATAGGCTTCCAGAAGCTCCAGCTCCTCTGCTACAGTAATCTCCTCGATTTTCGTATAAGTAACGCATTTCATCAGCGCAATCAGGCTTTCAATCATTCGCTTGATGTTCGTCTGCTTATTGGAAATTGCCATCCAGCGTACTGTATTTAAGGTATTGAACACAAAATGCGGGCTGATCTGCATGGATAATGCCTTCATCTTCTCTTCATTTTTGGCCTTTTCCTCCTCCCGGACCTCCAGCATCAGCCGCTGGATCTCATCAATCATCAGATTATAATTTTCGATCAGCATCCCCATCTCATCCGTATGACTGGCCCTCTTCCTGGAATGGGGCAGAATCTTTTCAAATTCCTTCCGTGATACCTGCCGCATGCCCTGGGACAGCCTTTGAACCGGCCCAAAGATGGTCTTTGTCATGTACAGATAGATCAATACCAGGAGCAGCAATGACAGAAACGTCAGGATCCAGATTACCCGCTGGAGGGCTTCCACCGGCCGGAATATAACCTGGGAATCTATCACAACCGTGGTATGCCATTTTGTGGTTTTGGACTGCATGGTCACCACAATAGGCTTTTCCGGGATATCCTCCTCCCTGATCACAGTCCCGTCGCGGTCTGAACGGCTGCTGCAGATTATCCTTCCGTCGTCAGCCAGAATATAGAAATCAATTCCTTCCTGCTCCAGCCTCTGATAACGGAGAAAATCAGAGATGGACTGTGCAGGAAAAAACATCCACAGCGTCCCAACTGTCCCTTCCCTGGAATTGATTGCACGGGCCAGGGCAAATGTCTTAAGATCCGAGTGGTAACGGGCTGACATGGTTTCCGTGGGAATCCAGAGCACCTTGCCCTTTTTCTCAAGGACTGCCTCCCTGTGCTTGCCAAGATACTCCTCCAGATTATGATACCTGTATCCTTCCTCGTACCGGATATCTCCCAGTTCCAACACCACGGACTCCACATTCCCCTCCGAATTCACGATTCCCTTCAAATACGCCTCCACATTGGCATCCTTCTCTCTGTAGTCGCCGCCATTGATATAATCCAGGATCGTTTCATTGAAATAGGTCGTCAGGGTAATATTCTCATAATATCCCAGCTGAAAATTAAGGTTCTGGGTCATCTCCTCAGCCAATGCCTCCTTCTCCTCAACAATCATATTTCTGGCATACTTATAATACCGATAAGAGGAATACAGGGAATACAGCAGGCAGGGGATGCTGGCCAGCAGAATCATCAGCATGATTTTATTTTTTATTTTGTAGATAAATGTATTTTCCATATCCTCATTGTACCTTATCGCCGCCCCCTTGTAAAATGTTAAAATACAATCCTCTTACAATCATATTCTTTTGTTTTTCTGACATAAATATGCTCCCTTCCAGGCAGACAGGTTGTGTTCTTTCACCTGCCCGCCCGGAAGGGAGCATATCATTTCCAGTACAGTATTGCATTCATATGCTGTACCAGTACTATCGCATACAAGGTTCGCTCTAGAGCACTGCCCCCACTAACTCGTTAATATCCTCAATGCCCTCATTCTCCATGAAATTCCATATTCCCTCCGCAATCTCTGCAGCAGCCATGGGATTGTGGAAATTGGCAGTTCCCACCGAAACGGCCGTAGCCCCTGCCAGCATCAGCTCAATGGCATCCTCCCAGCACTGTACCCCTCCCATACCGATAATCGGAAGGCTCACTGCCTGGGCCACCTCGTACACCATACGAACCGCCACCGGATGGATTGCAGGGCCCGAAAGCCCTCCGGTCCTGTTGGCAAGGGCAAAGGTTCTTCGATGGATGTCAATCTTCATTCCCGTAATCGTATTGATCAGGGACAGCACATCTGCACCTCCTGCCTCCGCAGCCTTTGCCATTGTGGCTATATCCGTCACATTGGGGCTCAGCTTCATGATAATGGGCTGCTTTGCGCATTTCTTCACTGCCCTGGTAATGGCCTCCACTGCCTTCGGATCCTGGCCAAAGGCAATGCCGCCCTCCTTCACATTGGGGCAGGAAATATTGATCTCCAGCAGATCCACCGGCTGATCTGCCAGCCGCTCCACCACCTGGCAGTAATCCTCTGTGGATTTCCCGCAGACATTGACAATTATCTTTGTATCATACTGGCTTAAGAACGGAATGTCCCGCTGTACAAACACGTCTATCCCAGGGTTCTGCAGTCCCACTGCATTCAGCATGCCGCCATAGGTCTCCGCAATTCGGGGCGTGGGGTTGCCCTCCCAGGGAACACTGGCCACTCCCTTGGTCACAACAGCTCCCAGACGGTTGAGATCTACAAATTCTCCGTATTCCTGACCGGAGCCAAAGGTTCCGGAGGCAGTCATTATGGGATTCTTCAGCGTAATCCCGGCAAGCGTTACCTTTGTATTCATTACAGCTCCACCTCCTCTGCCCGAAACACCGGCCCCTCCTTGCAAATACGCTTGTTATGTACATTGGTGTGCTCGTCCTTTTCCTTTGACCTGCAGACGCAGGCCAGGCAGGCCCCGATCCCGCAGGCCATCCGCTCCTCCAGGGACAGCCAGCACTCGATTCCCTTCTTTGCCGCATATTCCTTCACTGCCCGAAGCATGGGCGTGGGCCCGCAGGCATAGATAATCTCTGCCTCAAGACCATTCTCCCGAATGGCATCCAATACATTTCCCTCTGTGCCAAAGCTGCCGTCCTCAGTTGCAATGTACAGGCTTCCGTGCTTTTTAAATTCCTCCTGCAAAAACAGCTCGTCCCGGTAGCCCAGCACAATCTGCTTCTCACAGCTCAGCTCCTTGGCCAGCTGCAGCATAGGCGGAATTCCAATCCCTCCGCCAATGAGGAAGGCCTTCTTATCCTTCCTGGGGAAGCCATTCCCCAGAGGCCCCACAATCTCAATCTGTTCTCCTGTCCGGAAGGTGGAAAATTCCTCTGTCCCCTTTCCTGCCACGCGGTATACCACCCGCAGGGCTCCGTCTGTCCGATCCAGCTCACAAATGCTGATGGGCCTTGGAAGCAGCCTGCTGCCGTCCCGGCAGTAAATAGATATAAACTGCCCTGGCTTTGCATTCTTTGCAATCTGGTCTGTCTTGATCCACATGTTATATATCCCGTAGGAAAGCTCCTCCTGACGGATAATTACTGCCTGCTCTCTCCATTTTCCAGCCATCTTCCTACTATTTTGCCTCCTTCAGTGCGCTGTCAATATCCGCAATCATTGCCTCCACTGCCGCCCGGGAAGCCTCTGCAAAATGCTCTGCCCCATAAGATGCATACTGCTCCTGTTTGTATGCCGCAATGATCCCCCGGGAAGAATTGACAATGGCTCCCAGGCCGTCTTCATTGAAAAAATGAACCAGATCCTTCCCCTGGCCGCCCTGGGCACCGTAGCCGGGCACCAGGATGTAGCTCTTTGGCATAATCCTGCGCAGCGCCTTCCCCATCTCCGGATAGGTGGCGCCTACCACTGCTCCAACATAGCTGTAGGAATCTCCCATACAGTCTGCTCCCCACTGGGCCACCTTCTCACCAACCCACTCATACAGGGGCCTTCCCTCAATCTGTCGATCCTGAAATTCTCCGCTGGAGGGGTTGGAGGTCTTTACCAGAATAAACAGCCCCTTTTTCTCTTCCCTGCACACATCCACAAAGGGCTTCACACCGTCTGTCCCCAAATAGGGGTTCACTGTCACAAAATCCTCGTGGAAGGGAGCGAAGGCATTGCCTCCTACCGACACGGTTCCAATATGGCCTGTTGCATAAGCTGCGGAGGTGGAGCCAATATCGCCCCGTTTGATATCGCCAATCACAATGAGCCCCTTCTCCTGGCAATAGGATACGGTCCGTTCAAATACCTCCAGCCCCGGAATGCCAAACTGCTCGTACATGGCAATCTGAGGCTTCACCGCCGGGATCAGGTCGCAGGTGGCATCCACAATGGCCCTGTTAAACTGCCAGATGGCATCTGCCGCCCCCTCCAGCGTCTCCCCGAATTCTTTGAATGACTTCTCTAGCACATGCTCCGGGATATAGCTTAACATGGGATCCAGGCCCACCACAATCGGGGCGTGTGTCTGTTGAATCTTTGCAATCAGTCTGTTGATCATGTTCTTATCCTTTCTTTATCTGTTCTCCGAATGGGCACTCCTTTGATATACCAGCCGGCCCTCATAAACAGTAGCCGCCACCTGGCCCCTTACCTTTCGCCCATGGAAGGGCGTACTGCGCCCCTTGGATGCAAACTCTGCGGCATCGATCACATACTCCTTCTGAGGATCGAATATCACAAGATCTGCTCTCCTTCCCACCGCAAGGCTTCCTCCGTCCAGCCCGGCCACCCTGGCCGGATTGCAGCTCATCTTCTCTGCCATCTCCGTCACCGTCAGAATGCCCGGCTCCACCAATTCCGTGTAGGTCAGCGCTGCCGCTGTCTCAAGCCCCACGATGCCAAAGGGCGCCTTTTTCATTGGAAGGCACTTCTCCTCTCTGCTGTGGGGCGCATGGTCCGTGGCAATCACATCAATAGTGCCGTCCTTCAGCCCCTGGATCAGCGCCTGGCGGTCCTCCTCGCTCCGCAGAGGCGGATTCATCTTGTAATTGGCATCATCCCCCGGAATATCCCCGCTGGTCAGGATAAAATGATGGGGGCACACCTCTGCGCTCACTGGAAGCCCCTCCGCCTTTGCTGCGGCTACCATAGCCACACTGTCCTTTGTGGAGCAATGGCACAGGTGGAGCCTTGCCCCTGTCTCCTTGGCCAAAAGGATATCCCTGGCCACAATTACATCCTCCACGGAATTGGTGATTCCCGGCAGCTGAAGCTCATCTGCCTTCTCGTCCTGGTTCATCACACCGCTGCCAGCCAGGTTCCTGTCCTCACAGTGGGCCAGCACCGGGATGTCGTATTTTACGGCCAGGGTCATGGCCTCCCGGTACAGCTGGGCATTCATTACAGATTTACCGTCCTCGCTGACAGCCGGGATCCCGGCATCCACCATACTGTCAATATCCGCCAGCTGTTCCCCATGCTGCCCCCGGGTAATGGCGCCAATCTGCAGCACATTGGTAATCCCAATGGTCTTGGCCTTATTGTGGACATAGCGCACCACATCGCCATTGTCCACCACCGGCTTGGTATTTGGCATGGCAAGGATCGTGGTAAAGCCTCCCCGGGCAGCCGCCCTGGCGCCGGTCTCCACCGTCTCCTTGTACTCCAGCCCCGGATCCCGGAGATGCACATGCAGGTCGATAAAGCCGGGCATCACATAGCAGCCCTTGGCATCCAGTACCTTATCTGCCTCTTCCCGAATCTCCTTGGCAATCTCTGCAATCCTGTCCTCCTCGATCAGGATATCCATAATCCCATCCGTTTTCGTTGCCGGATCAATCACATGTCCGTTCTTGATTAAAATGCTCATTGTAAAAACACCCCTTTGCCATTTCTATTTTTATCAATTTTTCAGAAAATGCAGGAATTCCTTTGGGTTACGTAAATCCCTTTAAAATTCGCTGCGCGAATAGGATTTGCTCACCCCTGAATCACTTTCTTACGGACTTTGCAGCAAGTGCACAGTCCTGTGTGAACAGTAACTTCTTCCTTTCACATTTCTATGCAGGAAGAATCTTACGTCTCCCTGCTGTTATTTGGGATAGTAAGCAAGGAGTTCGAATGTACAGAGGGTTATATATGGGCAGCCCAAAGAAATATAGATCAACGTTCTGAATTCATTGCTTGAAAAAATTCTAACATATTTTTCATCAAAACTCAATCCTTTTTGTAGGGCTTTTGTCATCTTTGCCCTATCTTTGGGCTTCTTCATACAGCTGATTCACCCTGCCGGAAAACTCATAGAACAGATCAATATAGGATTCCGTAATATCCTGGCATCGCTCTTTAATAATTTCCGAATCATAATCATAGGCCAGCTCATTGCGCACACACAGCATCATAAGCCACTGGTCATCGGAAATCAGTTCCGCAGAAAATGCCCTTTTCAGCACTTCCTTGGGAGAACCGGATACAAAATCTGTCATGTCGTAATAACCGGTCAAAATATCTTTCATGACCTTCCATGCCAGTTCAAAGGTTATAGAAAACTTTGCGCTGGTGCCGCTCAGCACAAAGGAATCTGTCATGTCGCGCTCCCGCGCCTCTGCCAGCGCATCCAGCGAGCGCTGAAAACTCTCAAACCTTTTCAAATATTTATCTTCCATATTTTTCGATATCCTCCAGCAGCAATCCATTTTTACAAGTATTTAAATCCACGATATCTATGGTATATAAGGTATCAATGTCGCTCCTTTCTCTTGCCGTCCCCTTTGCCCTCGACCCAAAGAGCAATGCCTGCTTCACCCGCTCCTCCTTGGCAATCCGGACAATTTCTTCCATCACCATATCTATTATCATACCAACTTCTTTCTACGCCATAACCGCATCCACATACCCATGGCACCTGCACAAGCCGCAGTAAAACCAGGCGCATCCCCTGCTTTTACTGCGGCTTTCCTTACTATTTTAGATATAAAGATAAGTATAAACGAAAATGCTGCAAACCACAACTCCATTCTCTTTTTTATTCGAATAGCCTTTCACTTCCGGCTACATGATCCAAATGGCCATGTGTGTTCACCACCAAAAGCGGGCGGCAGCTGCATTTTGACCTTTGCCTGAAGCCCCTTGAGGTGGTTCTGATTGAAATTACTTATATGATCGGAACAAGCGTAAGTAGGTAATCCCTCCTTACGGGCAAACAAATGCAGCCCTCCAGAGCCTTATGAAAACAGTGAAAAGGACTGTGAAAATATATGCCGGTCCGGCACTTTTCACAGTCCGAAAAACTGAATTATAGCATTCCTCTATCTTCCATTCACATACTTCTGGATATTAGAAGCGTTCACATATTTCTTCGCCACATCATTCTCCACCACCACCAGGGTAGGCGCCTGCATCACGCCGTATTTGTTGGTCAGCTCCTGATTCTCCTCCGCGTCCACCAGCACATACTTCTCATCCTTCAGCATCTGCTTGGCCATTGCGCAGTTGGGGCAGGTCTTGGTGGTAAAGAGATACTTCATACTTGTGGTAGGCTCAATCTTCACATCGTCCTTGGAAATGGTGACAATATTGGTATGCACCTTCTTCATGCAGGAATTCTCCACATCATACACCGTACGGTTCTTATATTCCTGAGTCTTGCCGTCATTCCAGTTCTGCACCGGCCGGTAGTAGCCGGTGATACGGCTGTATACCTCTGCCTTCTTGCCGCAGACCGGACAGGCAAAGTGTTCCCCGCTGATATACCCATGCTCCTTGCAGATGGAATAGGTGGGAGACATGGTGTAGTAGGGCAGCTTGTAGTTCTCTGCAATCTTGCGCACCAGGGAAGCGGCTGCTCTCCAATCCGGCAGCTTCTCGCCCAGAAATGCATGGAACACCGTCCCGGAGGTATACAGTGTCTGGAGCTCATCCTGAATATCCAGCGCATCGAAAATATCTGCGGTATAATTCACCGGCAGATGGGAGCTGTTGGTATAATAGGGCGTATCTCCCGGATTTCCCGCAGTGATAATATCCGGATAATGCTTCCTGTCATGCTTCGCAAGGCGGTAGGTGGTGGACTCTGCCGGGGTGGCCTCCAGATTATACAGGTCTCCGTACTGCTCCTGATAGTCAGACAGGCGTTCCCGCATATGGTTCAAAACCTCCTTGGTAAACTCCTGTGTCTCCTCATGGGTCAGATCCTTCTGAAGCCACCTGGCATTCAGGCCCACCTCATTCATGCCGATCAGTCCGATGGTGGAAAAATGATTGTCAAAGGTGCCTAAATAGCGTCTGGTATAGGGATACAGCCCCTCCTCCATCAGCTTGGAGATAACGCCCCGCTTAATCTTCAGGGAGCGGGCAGAGATATCCATCATGCGGTTCAGCCGTTTGTAGAAATCCGCCTTATCCGCAGCCAGGTACGCAAGCCTGGGCATATTGATGGTGACAACCCCCACAGACCCGGTGCTCTCCCCGGAGCCGAAAAATCCCCCGGACTTCTTCCTAAGCTCCCGCAGATCCAGGCGCAGGCGGCAGCACATGGAACGCACGTCGCTGGGCTCCATATCGCTGTTGATATAATTGGAAAAATAGGGCGTCCCATACTTGGCAGTCATCTCAAACAGCAGACGGTTATTCTCGGTATCCGACCAGTCAAAATCCCTGGTAATGGAATACGTGGGAATGGGGTACTGGAACCCGCGTCCATTGGAATCCCCCTCAATCATGGTCTCAAGGAAGGCCTTGTTGATCATGTCCATCTCTTTCTTGCAGTCCTTGTATTTGAAATCCATCTCCTTGCCGCCCACCAGAGCCGGAAGCTCTGCCAGATCCCCCGGAACCGTCCAGTCCAGGGTGATGTTTGAGAAGGGCGCCTGGGTTCCCCAGCGGCTGGGGGTATTCACCCCATATACAAAGGACTCCACGCACTTCTTCACTTCCTCATAAGACAGGTTATCTGCCTTCACGAAGGGAGCCAGGTAGGTGTCAAAGGAAGAAAATGCCTGTGCCCCTGCCCACTCGTTCTGCATAATCCCTAAGAAATTCACCATCTGATTGCAAAGCACCGACAGATGGCGGGCCGGAGAGGATGTGATCTTCCCGGTAATCCCCCCAAGCCCCTCCTGGATCAGCTGCTTTAAGGACCAGCCTGCACAGTATCCGGTCAGCATGGACAGATCGTGGAGATGGATATCCCCATTGCGGTGGGCATTGGCAATCTCTTCGTCATAGATCTCAGACAACCAGTAGTTGGCTGTCACTGCCCCGGAATTGCTTAAGATCAGGCCTCCTACCGAATAGGTAACGGTGGAATTCTCCTTCACACGCCAGTCCTCCACCTTCACATAGCTGTTGACAATATCCTTGTAATCCAGAATGGTGGACTTCATGTTCCGCATCTTCTCCCGCTGCTTGCGGTAGAGAATATAAGCCTTGGCCACATCCGTATAGCCCGCCTGCTCCAGCACGCGCTCCACACTGTCCTGCACATCCTCCACATGGACCTTGCCCCCTGTGATCTTATTCTGGAAATCCGCAGTCACACGAAGGCTCAGCAAATCAATAATGTCATCATTGGACTCCATTCCTGTTGCAACAAAAGCCTTCTCCACAGCGCCGCTGATCTTCTCCAGGTTAAACTCCGCAATCTCTCCGTCCCGCTTTACCACTTCAAACATCTCTACATCCCTTTCCTTCTCACTGCAGGCCTCCTGTTGGCCCCCAAATACTATATCTGGTATCTTTTTTTCTGAACGAGTTTCATTGTACCAGATGTTGTGTGGGTAGTCAATACAAAATCAAGATTTTGTGGATTAAAAAACTCACATCTATAATGTATGCCAATACCATTTAATCACGTTAAAAAATGCCGGGTATTCATCACCATCTTCATTCATATAAATCTTTAAAATATCTTCCTTACTAAGAGACTGCAAGCTTCTAACCACGGCTTTTCTTGCATTCTTAAGTTCGTAATCATCCAGGTTCAGCAAATCAATCGTATAAATATCCCCGTCTATAGAACCATCCAAATGATATGTAAAATTATTTTCACACAGGTCATTTAATGGAGAAATAAAACGTTTTGCATCATAATCATTTTCTTTCTTAATCCCGCATGTCCTTTGATTATTACAGGAAGCAACAATATTCTGATAATCCAGGGATCTGTGGCTGGAATATTTCCCCGGATGCTGCGGTTCAATATGCTCATTGTGGGATCTATGCTTCGTAACACGTCCGCAGCAATATGCACACAGACCTTTCTGTTCATTCCTTAATACCTCATTAAGCGGTGCCCGATATTCCTGAAATTCTTTACTTTCGTATGTCTTTGATGGGTAACGCCTTTTAAAATCAATCAAAAACTTCGGCTCTTCTCCCTTCTGTATATGCAGCATTACCGCATCCTCCTCCTCAATTCCATACGGGCCATAATAACATCCGGGTGATTTTCACTTGTCATCTCGGACAAACGGCTAATTTTTTCCATCGCTAATTTGTAGTTCCCCCCTTCTATCTCCGCATAGATAGAATGAATCAGCTTCTCTGTCTTTGCATTGACAGATTTCGTTTCCATAAATTGTTCTAATACAGCATTCATATCATACCCGTTCAACTGCGGAAACTTCATAACTTCTATCTGATTCATATTATCATTTTCATGATTCATGAAAAAAACATTATAATTCTCATCTGCTTCACTCAAAATAATCGGCGAATGTGTTGTTACTATAAACTGTATATTAGGAAATGTCTCCTTTAATGTGTATAATACTTTTCTCTGCCAGGAGGGATGCATATGGAGCTCTACCTCATCAATCAGAACAATTCCTTCCCCTAATAATGGATTTTCTTTCATCGGATTTGCCAAGGCCAGACGCCTTGCCAGATCCCCCAGCAATGCCAGGGTACACTTTTCACCATCTGACATCTGTGAAACATTCAGGCTCATGTCTCCTTTATCAATTTTCATCTCCAAGCGCGGCTTACGTGCTACTCGCAGATTGGCGCATTCATCCAGCATTGACAATATCGCAGTTCTTACTGCATTTAAAGAACGATCCTGAAAATTCAGATTCCCTGTTTGTATTTTTCGTTCATTTTCATAATCCTCCTGATTCCGATACCATTCAAAAAATGTCCGGAAATCAATTTTATTTTCAATCGCCCTTTCAAAAGCAGAATAAATATCAAATGTATGATGCGTTCGTATCCGCAAAGGAATATCTAAAACAAGGCGATTTGTTCCATAGTTGACAAAAATCGGAATATCTCTCTGTTTCTCATCCGTAATATATTTTTCGTGAAAAATATCCGCAATTAGTTTGAGGGATTGAATATTATGCTCTTTTTTTCCTGTGCTGCGAGTCATCCCTCTATGGTACAATATTTTTTCATTTTCAAGAGCTATCAGGGCATTTATCTTGGTTTCCTTTTTACCATGTTGTATATCCTCTAGTTGTATTGCATAGCTTTGCCGGAGTTCCTTACGATTTACGATCTGATTGATGATATTCGCATACAGCAGGCTAATAGAACGGAGAATTGTGGATTTTCCAGTTCCATTAATTCCAAAAAAAACCGTACTCTTCCCATCCAGTGCAATTCTTGCGGATTCTATCGCTTTAAAATTTTCCAATTCAATATATTCTAACCGCACCTCATACCTCCTTCTTGGCACACCCTTCCAATCGGATTTTCACCACACCTTCTGATAAATCTCCTCCGGCACATAAGCCTTCACATAGATACCGTCCTCCTGGTACTCCTCCGTCAGAAGCTCCCCAAACCTCCGCACCAGCTGGATCTGTCCGGCATCCTCATAGCGGAACACCTTTTCCAGAAGCTTCTTGTCCTCCCGAAGCATCTCCTCCAAAAGCGCCCGAAGCTTTGAAAGGCCCTCTCCGGTCCTGGCAGAGATCCGCAGCGTCCGTTCCGCCCTGCCGTCCCGAAGAAGCTGTTCTGTCCCGCTCTCCTGCCTGTCGATTTTATTAAACAGGGTAATCACCTTCTTATCACCAGCCTCCAGGCTGTCCAGCGTCTCATACACAATATGCATCTGCTTCTCCATCTGGGGATTGGACACATCCACCATATGAATGATATAATCTGCGTATTTCGCCTCCTCCAGGGTGCTTCGGAAGGCCTCGATCAGGTGATGGGGCAGCTTGCGGATAAATCCAACTGTATCTGTCAGCAAAATCTCCTGGCCGCTGTCCAGGGTGAGCTTGCGGGTGGTGGGATCCAGGGTAGCAAAGAGCTTGTCTTCGGACAGCACTCCGGCAGCCGTCAGCACATTCAGAAGGGTAGACTTTCCCGCATTGGTATACCCAACAATGGCCGCTGATTTCGTGGGATTCTTTTTTCGCTGTTCCCGGGTGAGATCCCGGTGCCTGCGCACATCCCGAAGCTCCCGGTTCAGCTGGGCAATGCGGTTTTTCACAAATCGCCGGTCTGTCTCCAGCTTCTTCTCCCCGGGTCCCCTGGTGCCGATGCCGCCTCCCAGGCGGCTTAAGGACTTCCCCAGACCGGCCAGGCGGCTTAAGCGGTATCGAAGCTGGGCCAGCTCCACCTGGATCTTTCCCTCGCTGGTGGATGCCCGGGCCGCAAAAATGTCCAATATGATCAAGGTCCGATCCATAATCTTTGTGTCCAGCACATCCTCCATATTCCGAAGCTGGGCCGGTGTCAGCTCATCATCGCAGACAATCCCCGTAGCGTCTGTCTCCCAGAGCAGCTCCCGGATCTCCTGAAGCTTTCCGGTTCCCACATAGGTGCCCGGGTGGACAGCTTCCCGATTCTGAATCACACAGCCCACCGCTTCCGCCCCTGCTGTGGCCACCAGCTCCGCAAGCTCCTCCAGGGAATCCTCCGTGTCATCCCCCTCCTGGGTGCTGACGCCCACCAGGATCACCCGCTCCCTTACCTCTTCCATCTGAAATAGTTCTTCCATGTAAGTCCCTCCTCCATATCTGAAACGCCCGGCGAAAGCCCCCCGGCACTGTCACAGCTGTGATGTAAACCGCAAAAAGGCTTCCATCCCCTCCGGCGTCCGTTTGTAGACCCCAGCCTGCTCCAGCACCCTGGAAAACACCAATCCTACTTCCTTTTTCAAAATCTCCATTACATTTCCTTCGGAAATCTCCGCATATTTTCCGGAAAATTCCGCTGCCCAGTCTGCATGCTTCTCCAGCTCTGCATCTTTGCGGATATCCTTCTTCGACACCATGGCTTCCCCTAATCGCTCCAGCTCTGACTTCAGCCGGGCAGGCAGTACGGCCAGCCCCATCACCTCGATAAGGCCGATATTCTCCTTCTTGATGTGATGCAGCTCCCCATGGGGATGATACAGCCCCAGCGGATGCTCCGGGGTGGTTATATTATTGCGCAGCACCAGATCCAGCTCATAATGCGCTCCCCGCTTTCTGGCAATGGGTGTAATGGTATTGTGAGGTTCTCCTTCTGTCTCGGCAAAAATATAAGCCTCTTCATCTGTATAGCTTCTCCATTTTTTCAGGATACGATCCGCCAATTCTATGAGCGGCTCTGTCTTTCGGCTCCTAAGCCGGATCACGGACATGGGCCATTTTACAATGCCGCATTTCACATCCGAAAATCCCTCCACCGCAAACTCCCGCTCAACGGCTGCCCTCGCCATGGCAAACTCGTAATTTCCCCCCTGAAAATGGTCATGGCTTAAAATGGATCCCCCCACAATGGGCAGGTCCGCATTTGAGCCCACAAAATAATGGGGGAACTGCTTCACAAAATCAAAAAGCTTACAAAAGGTCCCTCGATCAATCTTCATCGGAATATGCCTGGAATTGAATACAATGCAATGCTCATTGTAGTAAACATAGGGGGAATACTGGAAGCCCCAACTGCTGTCCTGGATGGTCACAGGGATAATGCGGTGGTTCTGCCGGGCCGGGTGGCTTAGGGTTCCCCCATAGCCCTCATTTTCCATGCAGAGCAGACATTTGGGATAGCCGCTCTGCTTCGCCTGCTTTGCTGCTGCAATCGCCCTGGGATCCTTCTCCGGCTTGGACAGGTTGATGGTAATATCCAGCGTCCCATATTCCGTATCCACGGTCCACTTCATGTCCTTTGCAATGCGGTAGCGGCGGATATAATCCGTATCCTGACTGAACTGATAATAAAAATCCGTGGCCTCCCTGGGCGAATGCCCAAAGCGATGCCAAAACGCTCTGCGGACCGCACTGGGCGGAGGCGTCAAAATGCCCATCAGCTTCGTATCAAAGAGATCCCGGGATGCAGTTCCCTCCTGGATCAGCCCCTGCTCCACGGCATAATCACAGAGCTTTTCCAGCACCGAGGAGAGCTCCACATTCGAATAGCACTCCGCTGGCTCCTCATACTCCGATAGGCCCAAAGCCTCCAGCAGGCCATTGGTAGTGTACACCACATCCGCAGGATCCACCAGCTTCCGCTCCACCCCGTAGCAAATCAGCTTCTTTACTGCCTCGTAAATCATTGCGCCACCTCCATTTAGAATACCCGGGTTCCTCCCACCGGACGCACCTTCAGCACATGACAGGAGCCCTCGCCATACACGGCATCCAGACCCCTTCGGTACTCCTCCACAAAATCATCAGCCACAAAGGCCTGGATGGTTCCTGCAAAGCCGCCGCCATGGACCCGGCAGACACCGTGGGCGCCCTTCCCGCCGCACTCTGCCCCCAATAGCTGCCTGCTTACCGCCAGCCCCACAGAAACGGCCTGGTTTTGCACATCACGGCTGGCATAGACATTCTGCAGAAACTGGAAGGAGGAATCTCCGGAGGACTGAATCAGGGAGAGAAATTCTTCAAACTCCCCGCGCCGCAGTGCATCCACCTGACCGGCTACCCGCCGCTCCTCTGCAAAGAAATGGATGGCGCGAAGCACCGGCCGGTCTCCCAGCTCCTTCCTAAGCTCCGGGATCCTGGCATAAAACTCCGGCTCTGAAACCTCTCGGAGCACCGCATGTCCCAGGGCATTGGCCACTGCCGTCATCTCCTGGGGGACTGCCGCATACTCGTCCGTCAGATCTGCATGGGAGCCCTTGGTGTCTGTGATGCAAAGGCTGTGATGATAGGAGGCAAAATCCACATCCACCTGCCGGATCACCGGATTCTTCCCATCTGCAAAATCAATATGGATCAGCCCGCCCACTGCACAGGCCATCTGATCCATCAGCCCGCAGGGCTTGCCGAAATACACGTTCTCCGCATACTGAGCTGTCTTTGCAATCTCTACCATGGAGATTTGATCCTCATTGTACAGGCCGGACAGGATGGTTCCCACCAGCACCTCAAAGGCTGCTGAGGAGGACAGCCCTGCCCCTCCCAGCACATCGCTGGTCACATAGGCCTGAAAGCCGCCAATACGGTATCCCTTTTCCGAAAGCCCCTGGGCCATGCCCCGGATCAGGGCCATGGAGGTTCCCTCCTCTGCGTCCTTCTTGGCCAGATCATGAAGATCCACCGTCAGCATGGGATAGCCCTCGGATTTCAGACGAATTACGGCTTCTTCGATGGGCGCAGCCACGCCGATGGCATCCAGATTCACGGAGGCCGCCAGCACCATCCCCTGCTGATGGTCCGTGTGATTGCCCCCCACCTCGCTGCGTCCCGCCGCACTGAATACAGACGCCTCGCCGGGGCCAAACAGCTCCTGGTAAGAGGCAGCGGCCTTCTGATACCGCTCTCTCTGATAAGCAAGCTTTGCCTCGTCCACATAGATTTCCAAAAGACGGCTGTCATATGCCCCTGCCTTTAATTGTTCCATCCGCTCAGTGATTGTCATATCTCATTCTCCTCTTTTCATATATATGATCTCTATACTTCCTGTGATCTCTGTTTCCTGTGATCTCTATCTTACTATTACTATGATCTCCGTTTCCTGTGATCTCTATCTTACTATTATTATGATCTCCGTTTCCTGTGATCTCCATTTGCCTCTGTTTCTTATGATTCTGTCATGAGCCGTCCCGTCCCGCCAGAATCTGTTCTTTGAGCTCCTTCTTACCGGATACCTGAAGCTTTTCGTATATGTGGGTGGCATGCTTTTTTACCGTGGTCTCCGCAATATACAGCTCCTCGCCGATCTGCCGGTTGGTATAGCCCCGGTACAGAAGCCAGGCCACCTCCGCCTCCCGCCGGGACAGAGTTTCCGCTGCTGCCTTCCCGCCGCTTAGGCCTTCCAGCAGCTCCAAAAAGCCTTCAAAGCTCTCTGGCTTTGGCTCCGGCTTCTCCCTGGCTGCCTCCGGCTGCCCTCTTCCCGATATGCTCTTCAGATACAGCCCCAGCACCCCAAGAGTAAATGCCGCCAGAAATAAGGTCTCCACCGTAGCCAGCACCCGTTGGATGTCCCCGGCGATCCGTTGGACATGGATCAGCAGCAGCAGGGCCACCAGAATAATATACAGGAATCCAAGAAGAAACTGAATGATTCGTTTCTTCAATCTTCCCCCTCCATATAATCAATGATCCGGCGTCCCACCTCATGCTGAAGGGGAAGCAGCAGAAGCTCCAAGACAGCCGTGTAAAGGATGGACAGCACTGCAACTGCCAGGGCCGGCCCAACCGAAGCCGGATTATTCACCATTGCCAGCAGATAGATGATTCCCATAATCATTATGATCACCCCTCCATACATCACCTGCTTCTGCATCAGTTCCACGGCCTCCTTCGTGCGCTTTAAGTCCCCAAGCGAACACACGTAGGTCCTTTTCAGCATGCGGAATGCCCGCATAAAATCCTGCCACATGCCCCGTCGGAGCAGTACAGGAAGTGTAAATACAAGAATGCATAACAACGTGGGAATGTCAATGCAGAAGGAAATACTCTCCAAACCTTCGGCAGAGCTTAGATTCATAAACAAGAACCCAACAATAATGATCAGTATCTGTATAATCATACGACAAACGCTTCCTTTCTCGTTATCTTGACTGCAAAAACTCCCATTCCCTGGCCGCCTCCGCATCCTCGGGGTAATCTGCCACATAGGATTCCAGCTTGGCCCTGGCCTGCCCAAAATCCAACAGATACTCCAGGGCAATAATTTCCCCGCGCCGAAGCTGCTGCCGGTTTACAGGGTTCTCTGTCTCCAATGCCTTCTGGAAAAAGGTCAGCGCCTGGTCATAGCTCCCCTGCTTCAGCCGGGCCATGCCCAGCTCATACAGGGTGGCTGTATCCCCCTCATGGGTGGAAATATAGGTCTCGTACAGCTGAGTGGCCCGCTGGCTGTTGCCCAGCGCATCCTCGATCTTGGCCAGATAGAAGACAGCCTCCTCATCCTCCAGGGTGATTGCTTTGTCCAGGTTGGCCCTGGCATTGTCGTAATCCCCCATCAAATAGAAGGCATACCCTCTCTCCCTAAGGCTTTCGGCATCCTCGCCGTCCTGGCCCACTGCTGCCTGGAGGTAGGGCTCCGCCTCCTGGTTCATGCCGGCATGAATCAGGTTCTCTGCGATATGGGAATGCAGCTCTCCGTCCTTCTTCTCCCGATCTGCCGCAGCCTGATAGTCCGCCAGGGCCTCCTTGGTCTGCCCCTGGGCCAGGTAAGCCGTCCCCCGCAGGTACAGGGCCTTCACATTATCCTTGTCATAGTCAATCAGGGCTGTATAGGTCTCTATGGCGCCCTCCACATCCCCGCCCTGGTACTGGGCCTGCGCCTTATAGTAGCAGATGTCCACCTCCAGCTCCTCCACCACAGCCACAGACTGATCCAGCGCCTTCTGAAAGCTGTCCACCGCCTCCTGATAGCTTCCCTCCGAAAGCTTCTGAATCCCAATCTGGCGGTAGGCCAGTTCATTCTCCAATTGTACCTCATCTCTTCCGCCGCAGCCTGCCATCAGGCAAATCGCTGTCGTAAAAAGGCATATAATAAGGGTTGTTCTGATTTTTTTCATGGCATAATTCCTCCCACATAAAAATACCACAAAATCAACCTCAGAACAACCCAAATCAGATTGTTTTTTATTTCGGCTTTTTGGATCAGCCCTTACTCCTCCGCCTCATCCATCGGTCTCCAGGCCTGCCCGAAATTCACATCCTGAAACAGCGCCGCCAGGCCTGTAATCTGCTTCAGTCGCAGGATCTCATCCTGTTCCATGCCAAGATGCCTGGCAATCCACGCATCCGAGCGGCCCAGCTCATGAAGCTCCCGTACAATATTGCTCATCAGGTCCACCGCATGGGTCCCCCGGGCCCGGTTATGGCGGACAGTGCTGGCCATCCGCTGGTCCAAGGGCTTGTCAATCACCGACACGGGCAGCATCCCCTTCTCCCTGGCGTAAATATCCGGATACTCCATCATAATACGGTAACGGTGAAAACCGTCCACAATAATATAGTGGTCCTTTGCCTCATCATAATAGCAGACAATTGGCATGGTATAGCCGTCCGCCTTGATGCTGTTGTAGAGCAGCTTCATCTCCGGCGGTGCCACTGTATTGGGGTTATAGTCGTTTGGTTTTATTTTTTCTACAGGGACCGCCGTCACCTGATATACCGGGCTTTTATATTCCATTCTGTGCCTCCTCGATCTCCTCCAGGCTTTTATCTTCCATGCTGCGTCTCCTCGATCTCCTCCAGGCTTTTGTATTTGAGACGGATTGCATCCATACGCCGCTGCTGCTCCCTGTTGACCCCAAATCCCATGAAGCGGCAGGTGTGGTCGTTTTTCAAAATGCAGTAGCACATCCGCTTCCAGCTTGGAATATCCTTGGAGGATTTGATGTTGTCCGTATGGTCCGGAATCTTCTGAAGGAAAATGACCCTGGATTTTTTGCTGCGGGTATAATTAGATACACCGTTCCTCCGAATCTTATACCCATGCTCCAATAGCTCCCGGATGGTCTCCTCGTCCAGCCCGCCGCCGGTCTTATGCCAAAATTCCATGGATGTGTTAAACTTTTTCACATAATTGTTCCGGATCCTGGCCGGCAGGGTGTCCAGCAGGAACATGGTGTAGGATTTCCAGGTATGATCCGGGGGCAGCGTCACATTCCGGTATCCCATAGCCCGGGTCCTGCCATAAATGCTGGCAAAATTGGCTCCCTGCACCCGCCCCACAAGCTTCACCCAGATCTCCGGATCAATCACGCGGTACAGGTTCAGGGAATCCTTGGAATAATCGTTGAAGGGAGAGGCCACCCGCATCTGGGACACCGTCAGTCCGGCCATATAATAGAGGTCATACAGCCGGTTGTAATCATAGCCAAACACATAATTGGCATGCCACACATCCTCCGCCGACCAGTCAAAAAGCGGCGAAGCGCACCAGACGTCCTTGAACTGTTTGCTGATCCAGCACTCCCCCTTATATCCGTATTTCTTATTGAGAAATCCGCTGTATCTCTGGAGGGACTCATCGGCCCGCATCCCCAGGAGGCACACGGTCTTCTGATCCCCATGGGAGATCCGGTACCAGCGCCCAAACTGCTTGGCCAGCTCCTCCTGGTTCATCCGGTAATGGTAGGTGGTCATGGGATTGTGATCCAGATTGATCACATATTCCTTGTCCGGCATCGGGCGGACCCAGACCTCCTTCTTCTTATCATCCCAGGGATACCAGTACATCTCATAGCTGCTTAAAGCCGTCCTGGTAGCCATGGGCAGGCACACCCAATAAGGCTCCACCTGATCCTTAATCCGTTCAAAGGTCCGTTCCACATACTCTGTGGTCACTGTGTACTGGGCTTCAAAATCCTGATGAAAAACACCGATTCGTTTCTCCGGGAAATATTTTTTCTGAAAATCCAGCACCAGGTTCAGCAAAAGACCGCTGTCCTTCCCGCCGGAAAAGGAAAGATAGATATTGTCAAATTCCTCAAAAATCAGCCGCAGGCGTCTCTGCAGGGCTTCATACACATTCTGCTCCAAATATTCACGTATCATTTTTATCACCCGTAAAAGTTCTCTTTCTGTATCACCTGTAAAAAAGCTCTTCTTATAAAAATACCATATTTTTCCAGCTGGAACAAGCAAAAATTTTAGAGATGATGGCAAATGATGATGGCAGACAAACGGCCTCCCCAGACAAAAAAACAGCAGACACTGTTTCTGCGTCTGCCGTTTCTGTGAATTTATCCTATGAAAAATCAGTGGATTTTGGGTGTTTTAGACAGCCTGCGGGCAGGCCCTGGTCGCCACAATATCCACCCCGGTTCCCGCCACATCCGAAAGGAGTACCTCCCCGATCCGAACCGGTGCTTCCACCACAAGCTCCTGCAAAGCCTTCACACAGTCAAATATTTTCCCTTTCGGAATATCCTCCCGTGTCTTCACCGATACCACCGGGAGGATGCCGCCCTCCACACGGACCGTGCTGGTGACAATGCGGGTGGGATTCGTCACTTCCCTGCGGGCATAGGCATCTCCCCGCCTGCAGGTATTTCCGGACACCTGTGTCACCTGGCCCTGCTCCATGGTCACCGTCATCCTGCAGCCCATGGGGCATCCGATACAGATCAATTCTCTCTTCTCCATTACGATTCCTCCTCTATCGTTACAAGGATCTCCGTATCCAGCGGGCAGTCCTTAAGCTGCTCCCGCTTCACCTTAAGCTCCTCCATCTCCCCCGGCGCCATGACCTGACGCTTCCGGTGGACCAGCCGCCGGCCATTTACATACAGGGACAGATAGCGGTTCCGGTACACATCTCCCACCCGGAAGCGGATGACCTGCTCCTCCTCCATCCGGTCCGGACGGATCATGGTAGGAACCGTGTAGCGGATGCCGCCCTGTACCTTTACCGGAAATGCTCTCTGCTCCTCTGCGGGGTCTCTTTGGGCTGCCTCCTCCTCTGTCAGACCTTTCACATATGCTGCCGCATGGGTTCCTGCGCTGGCAGCCTCCTGGGATACAAAATCCACCAGATCATGGACATGCAGCACATTCCCGCAGGCAAATACGCCGGGAATGCTGGTCTCCAGGCTCTCATTGACCACCGGCCCGGAGGTAACCGGACTGATCTCCACCCCCATCCCCCGGGACAGCTCGTTCTCCGGAATCAGGCCGCAGGACAAAAGCAGGGTATCGCAGGAATAAGCTTCCTCTGTGCCTGGAATGGGCCTGCGGTTTTCATCCACCTGGGCAATGGTCACGCCGGTGACACGCTCCTTCCCCTGGATATCCACCACAGTATGGCTCAGCTTCAGAGGAATCCCGTAATCGTCCAGGCACTGGACAATGTTCCGCTTCAGCCCCCCGGAATAGGGCATCAGCTCCGCCACTGCCTTCACCCTGGCTCCCTCCAGGGTCATCCGGCGGGCCATAATCAGGCCAATATCCCCGGAGCCTAAGATCACGACCTCACGGCCCGGCAGATAGCCCTCCATATTCACCAGCCGCTGGGCAGTTCCTGCGGAAAATATCCCTGCCGGACGGTATCCCGGAATATTCAGCGCCCCCCGGGAGCGCTCCCGGCAGCCCATGGCCAGCACAATGGCCCTGGCCTTGATCTCAAACAGGCCCTCCTCCCGGTTCATAGCCGTTATCACCTTCTCGGCCGAAATATCCAATACCATGGTATTCAGGGCATATGGAATCTTTTCCTCCTGCACCCGCTCTATAAACCGGGCCGCATATTCCGGGCCTGTCAGCTCCTCCTTGAAGGTATGAAGCCCAAATCCGTTGTGGATACACTGGTTCAGAATCCCCCCAAGCTCCCGGTCACGCTCCAGGATCAATACCTGACAGTTCCCATGCTCCCTGGCTGCAAGGGCCGCCGCCAATCCTGCCGGTCCGCCTCCGATTATTACAATATCATATTGCTTCATAGTTATATTCCTCCTACAGACTGTCCTTGCTGATACCGCAGATGATCCTGGAAGCCCCGCCCGCCTTGGTAACCTCCTCCATGGATATGCCCCGCTCCCGGGCAATGATCTCCATGGTTCTGGGCGAGCAGAAGCCTGACTGGCAGCGTCCCATCCCGGCCCTAGTGCGCCGCTTCACGCCGTCTAAGGACTTGGCGCCTAGAGGTCTTGTCACTGCATCCACAATCTCCCCCTCTGTCACCATTTCACAGCGGCAGATCATGGTTCCATAGGCCGGCTTCTTCCGAATCAGCTCTGCCCGCTCCTCCTTGGACAGCAGGGCAGGATTCAAAATCCCCTTCCGGCTACCGCAGAAGTTCTCATTGATCAGCGGGTGCAGCCTGTCGGCAATGAGACCTGCCACCAGTTCCCCGATGGCCGGCGCGCTGGACAGCCCCGGAGACTCGATGCCGGCACAGTCCACAAAGCCTTTTGCATCCTCCGGCTCCCCGATGATGAACTCCCCGCTGTCCTCATGGGCGCGAAGGCCCGCAAAGGAGGTGATTACCTGGTTCATGGGCAGATTGGCCACGCTTCTTCCCGCCTTGGCCTGCAGCTCATCCAGGCCCTGTCTGGTAGTATTGGTGCCCTCCTTCTCCTCAATATCAATGGCCGTGGGCCCCAGCAGCGTATTGCCGTGGACAGTGGGGCTCACCAGCACCCCCTTGCCCTGCTTTCCGGGGAGCTGGAATACCGTGTGCTTCACAAAGCCTTCTGTTGTCCGATCCAGCAGACAGTAATCCCCCCGGCGGGGCGTGATGTGAAGCTTGGTCCCGCTGACCATATTGTGGAATACATCTGCATAGACGCCTGCTGCATTGACCACAAATGCTGTATCAAAAACATCATCTGCAGTGCAGACGCTCCAGCCATCACCCTTTCTTCTGATATCCGTCACCGTGCTGTCAAAATAAAATTCCACCCCATTGGTACAGGCATTTTCCGCCAGGGCAATGGTAAGCCCAAAGGGACAGACAATCCCGCCGGTGGGCGCATACAGGGCGGCTACTGCCTCCGGCCCCACCTGCGGCTCCAGCTGACGCAATTCCTCCTGCTCCACAATCCGAAGCTCCCTTACGCCGTTTTCCACACCACGAGCGTACAGCGCCTCCAGCTTCGGGCGGTCCTCCTCATCAAACAGCAGCACCAGGGAGCCATTTCTGCGGAAGGAGAAATCAAGCTCCCTGGAAAGCTCCTCCATTGCCTCATTTCCCGCCACATTCAGCCTGGCCATCAGGCTTCCCGAGGGGGCGTCAAAGCCTGCGTGGACAATGCCGCTGTTGGCCTTGGAGGTGCCGCAGCACACATCCTCCTCCTTCTCCACCACGGCAATTTTCAGCTGATACCGGGACAGCTCCCGGGCAATGGCACAGCCGGATACCCCGGCGCCAATAATTACTACGTCGTATTTCATGTCCTCTCTCCTGTCTCGCCCTTTTCTCTATACAGATATGCCGCAGGGCGTTCTCTCCTATTCTTCCTTGGCCCATCCAAAAGCGTATTTTACGGCCTTATTCCACATTTTCACTCTGGCCTGGCGCTGCTCCTCGTCAATATAGGGAACAAAGGTGGCGTCACTGGCCCAGTTCTTAATCACATCCTTCTTGTCCGCCCAATAGCCCACGGCAAGACCTGCCAGATAAGCAGCCCCCATGGCCGTAGTCTCTACACAGACCGGGCGGTTCACCGGCGCTCCGCTGATATCTGCCTGAACCTGCATCAGGAAATTGTTGGCGCTGGCGCCTCCATCCACCTTCAATACCGCCAGCTCAATGCCCGAATCCGCCCGCATGGCAGTCAGCACATCATTGGTCTGGAATGCCAATGATTCCAGGGTGGCCCGGATAATATGGTATTTGTTGACCCCGCGGGTTAAACCCACAATGGTCCCTCTGGCATACTGATCCCAGTGGGGAGCCCCCAGCCCGGTAAAGGCCGGAACCACATAGCAGCCATTGGTGTCCGTCACCTTCCTCGCCATGTAATCCGAATCTGCGGCGCTGTCAATGAGGCGAAGCTCATCCCGCAGCCACTGGATGGCCGCCCCGGCCACAAAGATAGAGCCCTCCAGGGCATAGGTCACCTTCCCGTCCAGCCCCCATGCAATGGTAGTCACCAGGCCGTTTTTGGAATACACCGGCTTCTCCCCGGTATTCATCAGAAGAAAACAGCCCGTCCCATAGGTATTCTTGGCCTGCCCCGGCTCAAAGCAGGTCTGGCCGAACAGCGCTGCCTGCTGGTCTCCCGCTGCCCCGGCTATGGGGATCTCCCCGCCGAAGAAGGCTGGATCTGCCATCCCGTACACACAGCTGGAGGGCATGGGCTTTGGAAGCATACATTCCGGAATATCAAGCTCTGACAGAATCTCCTGATCCCAGCACAGATCCCTGATGTTAAACAGCATGGTGCGGGAGGCATTGGAATAATCCGTCACATGGACAGCTCCCTTGGTCAGCTTCCAGATCAGCCAGGTCTCCACTGTGCCAAACAAAAGCTCTCCCCTTTTGGCCCGCTCCCTTGCCCCCTCCACATTGTCCAGGATCCATTTCAGCTTTGTGCCGGAAAAATATGCGTCGATCACAAGCCCCGTCTTCTCCCGGAAGCTGTCGGTAAAGCCCCGCTCCACCAGGGAATCACAGTATTCCGCTGTCCTCCTGCACTGCCACACAATAGCATGGCAGACCGGCTCCCCGGTATTCTTATCCCAGACTATGGTGGTCTCCCGCTGATTGGTGATGCCAATCCCCGCAATATCAGCTGCCGTTGCTCCGAGCTTCTGCATGGCCTCCACAGCTACCCCCAGCTGTGACGACCAGATCTCATTGGCATCATGCTCCACCCAGCCGGGCCTTGGAAAATACTGGGTAAATTCCTTCTGGGCCACGCTGCACATCTCCCCCTTCTCATTAAAAAGGATACAGCGGTTGCTGGTGGTTCCAGCATCCAATGCCATCATATACTTTGCCATTCTCCATTCCTCCTTCTATTTTGCGCTCTCCCTGCTGCGCGGCATCGTTCATTTCTGCCACAGACACGAAAAAAGCAGGGCTTGAAACAGCATCTCTGCTGTCCAAAACCCTGCTCCATGTCTCTGGGTATGTTTTTATTAGCTTTAGTTTAACACGGTTCCTATAAAAATACAAGATAAAAATTAATTCTGTCTGCTAATAAATACACCCCTATTGAGAGGCCGGAACGCCCCGGCCTCTCTGCGATTGGAATAAATCCCTTACCTCTTCAATTCCGCTGTCAGGCGCTCCGCCTGCTCCTCTGTCATGAAATCCCGGTTATATTCATGCTCGTTGACGAACAGCACAATCACTACCACAATCAGGGAGGCTGCAGCAGCAATCACATAGGACATCCGCAGGCTTCCCGTCGCGTTCAGTACATTTCCGTTTACCATGAATCCCAGGGAGGAAACAAGGGCCTGGATGGGGAACAGAACGCTGTTCACCTTTTTAAATCCATGACGTCCAAACACTGCCGCCGGCAGCGAGGTGGTGAAGTTCGCAGAGCCCCCCAAAGAAATGGAGAACATTACCAGGAATACGATGACCAGCGCCCGCACCTCGGTAACCTCCAAAAACAGGGCAGCCGCATACCAGATACCAAAAAATATCATGGTCTTCTTGGTACCGATCTTCTGATCCAAAGCCCCGATGATCCAGGAGCCCCCAATCCCGGCAAAGGCAAGTATGGTCATAATGCCCACTGCCTGGGCCTGGGTAAAGCCTACCTCCTGGTTCCGTACCACCAATTGTGTAATGATAACCGTGGACACAAACTGGAACCCGCCGGAAGCCACCGCAACCAGCCAGAATGTTTTCCTGGAAAGTAATCTCTTTACAGTCCAGCCGCCGTCCTCGTCAGTCTCCTCGTTAAAATACTCCATCCGATATATTTCATCGGAAACATTATCCGGATTGATCCCCCGCTCCTGGGGCGTATTCCGTATCAGCAAAAGCCCTGCAAGGCCAAGCACGCACACCAGGACTGCCGGCAAAACCACTGCATTCTGGATTCCCAGCCTTCCCACCAGCACAGTGATCATTGGTACAAAAAACCCGGTAGCCATGTTATGTCCCATGGTGGTGTAGCCCATAACGATCCCCTTTTTCTTGGGAAACCACTGTGTGACCAATGCACCGCCTGCAATATACCCGGCGCTCATGGCCCCAATGGTGCAGATACAGAGGAATACTGCGTATTGCCCAAGGCTGTTGGCACGTCCCATCCCAAAATATCCGATTCCCGCCAAAATCAGGCAGACAAAGGATGTGGCCCGGGGGCCGATTTTCTGGTTGACTGCTCCCATCACAAAGAAAAATACCACGCCAACCATAGCAGCCACAGTTCCCATATTCAGAAGATTTCCCACCGGGATCCCCAGCCGCTCTGCAACCGCAGGGGCAACAATATTGGAGCTGTCGTTCACCATACCTGCATAAAACCAGAACATCAGCAGGCAGTATAAAATCGTTCCCCATCCCTTCCCAAAACCAAACAGTTCACTCCTCCTCGTTTTTTCCATCTCTCCATCTCCTTTTCATTGGTGTATGATAAGTATACACCTGTCCCAAAAGATAGAAAAATGGTAAATCCTCATACAAGTATGCCTGTTTTGAATCCTCATTCCTCCACAATCTGAAGCACCTGGTCAATAAAATCCCGGAGATACCCCTTGGGATTATCCCGCCTCCATGCCATCACAAACCCGCTTTTGGTATTTTCAATGGGCACCAGCGCATGCTCCCCACGGTTCAGGTCCGCATAATATTTATCGCAGATAAAAACATCCCGGTCTGTGTGAAGGTTCAGGGTCAGGGAATTGGCCGAGGATACGTAATTGGTAATATTGGGCGCAAAACCGAAGGGCAGGCACAGCCCCTTTAACATATCCGTATATTCCGGCAGATATTGGGGGGAAATGGCCACAAAATCAGACCTTCGCAGTTCTGTCATGGAAATAGATGCCCGCCCGGCCAGTGGATGGTCCTTACGCATACAGGCACAATGGCTGGTCCTTCCCAGCAGGCACCATTCGATCTGATCCATCTCCTTTTCCGCAAAATCATAATAAATGGAGAAGACAAGATCCGTCTCCCCGTGGATCAGCATTTCCCGGATATCCTGGGCTGCATCGGATTCAATCCGCAGGCTGATATCCGGATATCTTTTCGAAAAGGCTTCCATTACCGGCAGCAAAAAGGAATCCGGCCGGAAGGAATCCAGGATCGCCACAACAATACTCTTTGTTTTGCCCTGCTGCAACACATGGGCATACTGGATCTCCTCCTCCAGCTTCTTTACGCTGTCCTGCCATTTCTCATACAAAAAATACCCGGCCGGGGTCAGCTGCAGCTGATTGCTTCCCCGTACAAACAGCTGCAGATCCAACTGGGTCTCCATGCTCTTTAATTTTTTGCTCAACGTAGGCTGGCTCAGGTTAAAATATTCTGCTGCCTTTGTGATATTCCCGTATTCCGCTGCCTTCACAAAATACTGGATCTGTCCCAGGCTGATATTTCTGATATCCACATTATGCATAGCTCTCCCCGCCCCTCATCCCTCTGGCCTATCTGTAAAAATCCTTCCCATACCGTGCAACCTCATCAGCCACAATCCCCCTGACCCGGTCGTCAATGATGGGAACCAACGCGCAGTACCCGCCATCTTTCCCAAGGCTGTCCATGGTACGCCTTACTTCGGTGCGGATCTCCTCCTCGGAAGCTCCCGGCTTTTCCAGAACCTCCTGGGTATTAAATCCGCCGCTCAGGAGGATCCTGTCCCCGTATTGCGTCTTGATCTCGTCCACCCCATTGCAGTACTGCAGGGGCTGGATGGAATCAATCCCCATCTCCACCAATTCCGGTATGGTCGGTCTGATATACCCGCAGGAATGCATCTCAAAAATCATCCCTTCTGCATGGACGGCGTCAATCACCTTCTGGATACAGGGCTTTAGAAATTCCTTCCACATATCCATAGAGAAAAACATATTCTGGTTATTTCCCCAATCATCATGGAAGGCTATAATATCCAGGTTAAAATATTTCTTCAGGATATGGATATACCTGCATTTGTGTTCTGTGACAGCCTCAAAAAAATCCTTCACCTCATCCGGTGTCTCATAAAAGGCACACAGCGCATTCTCAAACCCCATCAGGCTCATCATCCGTTCAAAGGGCCCGTTCAGCAGCATGCACAGGGACATGCGGTTCACCCTGTCCCAGCCTGCCGTCGCCTCTGCCGCAATTTTCTCCCAGTCATAGGCATCCAGATTGGGGATCTTGATCTTTTCCTGCCAATCCGTAAGATCCTCCACCAGCTCCTGGCCCGGGGTTTCTGTCTGGGAATGGAGCTTGGGCGTGTAGGTCCAGTTCACCCCAAACCAGTCGTCCCCGGTTCCCTCCCCAAAATACCGCTCCCCAAAGGAATCCATAATGTCCAGATCTGTAAATCCGTTGGGCACATATTCCGGCAATTCATGGCGGTAGGCCCGCAGCATATTCTCTCTTGCATTCATAAAATTTCCCCTCCTGGCTTTCTCATTTCCATACAGTATAATATGGCCCATGCCAAAGGGCAAACGCTTTATTTTCCTACTACCATGCCAAATTGGAATATCCTCTCAGACGGTACATGCTCACATTACCTTTTGCAGCCACTGATGGGCAATCAGCGGCCACACTGCCACCTCTTCCCGCACCAGCTCCTCCTTGGGGCAGACACCCATAACAGCCAGCCCCTCAATCCGTTCCAGCTCCTCTTCACTGACAGTAAGCCCGCCCCCTTGGATCTGCTCCAAAACCTGCTGTGCCTGCCTTGTGGTATAGAATTCCCCGTACTGGTTGCTGACCCACCGGTCATTGGACAGGGAAAGTCCATGATTTCCATCGGAAAAAATATGGAGGGCATAGGGTACTCCCTTCTCCCGGAAGGCCGCTGCCATCAGGTAGGAATTTTCCACAGGAACCGCATCATCTGTTTCCGTATGCCATAGAAAGCAGGGCGGCGTCTGTTCCGTCACCTGCCGCTCCAGGGACATATAGGCAAGCTCCCCGGCAGTGGCGTCCCGTCCCAGAAGATTCTCCATGGAGCCGCCATGGGTCTTTATGCCTGAGGTAATCACCGGATAGGATAGAATTGCCGCATCCGGCCGGTTGGAGGCTTTCGCATAGCGGGGATTTTCCTCGGAAACATCTGCAAAATGCACACACAGGGAGCCGCAAAGATGGCCTCCTGCCGAAAAACCGCAGATTGCCACCTGCCCGGGATTCACACAAAGCTCCTGGCAATGGCTTCGCACCCAGCGGACTGCCCGGGAGAGATCCTTCAGGGGCTGCATGTGCAGAGGCGTCCGCTTCAAGGGATTGGTGGTATAAGTACACACAAAGGCCTGGTAGCCCTTTTCCCAGAATTCCAGGGCCACAATCTCCCCCTCACTGGCTGCCACCCCCTCGTAGCCGCCGCCCGGCACCACAATCACGCAGGGGCGTATCTGCCCGTCCTCGTGAAGATAGCCGTGGATCTGCGGCACAAAGCCAAAGGCATCGTCATACCGGTATTCTCCCTCTTCCCACAATACTTGTTCCAATTGTCTCATTTCTGTCATTTCCTTTCTCTGCCTGCCAATGCGGCACCTTTGATTCCCCAGGCAACAGGCCCAGTGATAAGCTTTGTGCTCTGTTGCCCGCAGTGAAGCTTATCACTGGGCCTGATACAGGGTATGGATCGTAAGCTCCTCAGAGCCGATCTTAGATTTTTCCACATAAAACAGCCCATAGGTCTCTGCCATGGAAGAACCGAAAAATACATAGTCCTCAGTACTGCACAGCAGGACGCAGAACAGCGGGTTATCGCAGATCTCCCAGGCCACTGCATCCGGATTTTCCTTCATGTCAATGACGTCCACCAGCTCTCCCTCATAATTGTACACCAGCGTCTGGGAGCTGTCCTCCCTTGGCCACTCCTCCTGGGAAACCCGGCTGACATAGAGATAGCTCTCATCACAGCTTAGGGTGACACCCGGAACATAATCCGCAATGGGAATGGAATCCTCCAAAAGTCTCTGCTGCTCCAGATCATAGGTCCGAATGGAACCAGTGGAATTCTCCACAAAATACAGCTTTTCCTGGAAATAAGCAGCATATGACATATCCGGATCTCCCTGTATTACCATTTCCTGCTTCTTTGTATCATAGACCCATAAGGGCTCCCCTTCTATATATGGATAGGTCGCAATCAGATAGGAATCGCGGGCATGGATATTCGGCGCAGAGGGCGGGAATACATCCACATAATAGCTGTCCTCCCATTCATGGACAGTCGTTCTCTCACCGCCTTCCTCCAGCGGAATCTGAACCAGCAGCTGTCCGGTGGAAGCATTTCCCATCTTTGGCTTAATGGCATAACAGCTCCCGCCGGCCACAAGACCATAAGTGTACTTCTGGGTCGCATCCTCCGGGATCTGGCACACCGGGGTCCGCTCATAGGATTTGGATAATGTTTCGATCTCCATCGTATCCTCCAGAACCAGATACGCTGTGTCACCCTTTTCTCCGGGATAGATACAGGTAAAATACCCCACGGTTCCATTTTCCCCCTCCACCTTCTCAAGGGTCAGCCTTCCGTCCTGCTCCTTGGCATAATACAGGCTGTCATTTATGCAAAAAATCAGATTCTTGTCCAGCATTCCCACAGACTGTCTCTGGCGCGGGGACATATAGATCCCTGCTCCCTCCGATTGCTGGCCGCATCCGCACAAAACCAACAGCAGGCACAGCAGACATAATAGATACTTCTTTTTCATTTTGATTTCCTCACTTTCTTCTAGTTGCTACAAGCAGTCACTTGTCCCGCTGTCCGCGGGAATAAATATACCAGTAAGCACAGCCTACGCACACTGCTCCACCCACAATATTCCCAAGGGTAACGGGAAGTAAATTCCTGGCAAAAAAGCTTCCCCAGCTTAAGCCGGAGCAGTCAATTCCTGCCGCTGCAGCTGCCGAAGCATAGGCCTCATTGGTTCTGGCAAACAGCCCTGCCGCAATATAGTACATATTGGCAATACTATGCTCAAAGCCGCTTACCACAAATATCATAATGGGGAAAAACAAGCCCGCCAGCTTCCCGCCCACGGTCTTTGCCACAAAGCCTGCAATCCATACGGCAATGCAAACCAGAAAATTACAGGCAATCCCTTTTAGGAATGCATCCCCAAAGGGCAGCGCTGTCTTGGACGCTGCTGTGCTGATCATGGATACTGCCACCCCGTTCTCAAACAGGCTGGCCTGGTGTCCAAATACGGACACAGCCGCAACCGCTACCCCACCCACGAAATTGCCCAGATAAACCACAATCCAATTTCGGAGCATCTGCCTCACCGTGATCTCCTTCTCCAGCAGGGGAATCGTAAGCAGGCAGTTGCCGGTAAAAAGCTCGCTTCCTGCACACAGCACCATGGCCAGTCCCCCCGGAAACACGCAGGCGCCCACAAGCTTCCCCACAGATGCCAGCGGAACAGATACGGATGCTGTGGTGGCTGCCACACCTCCAAAAGCAATAAATATCCCCGCCAACACTGCCAGCAGGAACATCCTGCCAAGGGGGAGCGCCACCTTCCCTTTTCCTGCCTGCACATACAGCTTTGCCGCTTCTGCCGGTGTATTCATATCATATCCTCCTCTGCTCTTTGGCCTTCCTCCAGGCGGTTCTCTTTCCGCTTCGTTACTATTCACGGCCCGAGGGGCCGCTCATAGCAACGATTCGGGACGATATTTAAAGTTTTGCTACGCAAAAACCGCCCCTCACTCCTGAATCATGTTCTCACGGAATGCGCAGCTAGTGCGCATTCCTGACCCGTGAAAAGTAACCCGCTTCTATTGGAATTCCTAAAATTTTTATGAAATAGAATGAAATTTGCACCCATCTGTATTATAATAGAAAAAGGGATTTCGTGCAATCCATTCCTGACCCATGAAATGTAACGACCAATAAAAGAAAGGATTTTCCGCCATGCGTATCTGGTTTAAAATATGGAAAGACAACCATCTGATCAAAGACACTACCATTGAAAAGAACGAAACAGACACCCGCACCCACAAAATTTTCCAGGCCTTAGAGGAGGCCTGCTATCAGTTCGACCTGGGCAAGCCCATCTGGCTGGATCTGACCATCGCTGAGTTCAAACGTCATGCCAAGGCCCGCTTTACTGCCGACTGCTTTGTGGAAAGCATTGATTTTGACTATCTGGAAATTCATGTAATTGAGGAGGACTAACCTCCTCCTCACCCGTTCCTCTTTGTCTGGGGGCCAGCCTGCAGATTAGATACAATGTGCAAAATCTCCTCTGCCGATAGCCATGGAATATATTCCAGGATCTCCTCTGCCGTGAATTTCCCGGATTTCAGCATTTTAGTCGCCATGCTTATTGCCTCTTTCTTCGCTTCCTTCATTGCTTCTTTCTTCGCTTCTTTCATTGCCTCCTTCTTTGCTTCTTTCATTACCGCTTTCTTCGCTTCTTTCATTACCGCTTCCTTCGCTTCTTTCATTGCCTCTTCCTTCGCTTCTCTCATTGCCTCTTTCTTCGCTTTCCTTTTTGCTTCTTCCGTTACAGCCTCCCTTACTTCTTCTACCTTCTTTTCTACCCGCTCTTCTACGATCTGATTAATCTCCGGCTCCATAATTTCAAGCAATGCCTTACACATATCTCCATCCCCTCTCAATTTTTTTACAATTTTACAACACCCTTTTGTCATCTGCTCTCCCCTTTCTTCATATTAATATCAATGGATATATGAATTGGAAACATGACGATACGTCAATGATCTGATAGAACGATCAGATGAAAAAATTATAGCATACATGTGCTCAATATGCAACCAATAAAAAGAATCCGAAATGCGCAGCCTGTGCGCATTCCGGACCCATGAAATATAACTGAAAAATAACAATCCTTCCCAATTGCCGCTTATTGCAGTAAGGACAATACGCCCTGAGTAGACTGGTTTGCCTGTGCCAGCATGGACTGTCCGGCCTGCGCCAGGATATTGTTCTTGCTGTACTCAACCATCTCCTCCGCCATATCGGTATCACGGATTCTGGACTCTGCAGCCGTTGTATTCTCCACTACATTATCCAGGTTGGCGATGGTATGCTCCAGACGATTCTGGACTGCGCCCAGGGCAGAACGCTGTGCAGATACTTTGGCGATGGCATCTGCAATCGCGTCAATCGCATACGTGCCTGCTGTCCCGCTCTCGTCAAATACCTCCAGGTCTTTTACGCCCAATCCTGCCGAACTCATGGCCTCAATATCAACCGTAATCTTGTTTGTCATATCTGCATCTGCGCCTACGTGAAGGGAGAAGGAAAGTGCATCCTTTACCTCTACCTCTCCATGTGTAATGGTAAAAGAACCGTCCCCATTGTTTGAAACAGAAGCCTCTTTTCCTTCATCAGCGCCAATGGAGCTTGCTTTGGCCAGCTCCTCCTTGATCATACGGTAAGCCTCATCCTTTGTAATGGTATCTTCCGGAGCCTCATCCACATCATATACATAATTAACCGCACCGCCGGTAATCTCTACTCGGTCGCCCTCCTGAATCATGTCAATAATGTCTTCTCTGGTAGCCTTCGGCGCCGCAGCCTCCAGATCTGTCTCCAATGCAACAAGATATGTCTTTCCATTAATGGTAACTGCATTTGTTCCATCAATTTCAAGCTTCCGGATCGTTTCTGATACATCTTGAAAGGAATCCACGCCTGCTGCATTTGGTGTAGCAGTTTCATCATATACAGTCTGGGTTTTCCCATTAACTGTAATGGTATCTCCTTCTCCCAAAGAATTCTGCAGCGCTGTAAGCCCAGCTGTATCCTTGGTAGACAGCTCTCCTTCTCCAAGCTCTTCCACAACCTCCAGAGATACAGCCGCCCCATTTATCATCGTTACGGTTGCACCGGCTTTTAAATACTTCCCTAAATCAGCAATTGCAACTTCCTTATTCGCTTCATTTGTAGTCCCGGCTATTTTCCAGGTGGTTCCCTCCGCATCAACAAATGTATCGTTGTTTTTCCACGCTCCAATGGCCGTTGCATTTGTGGCATTCGCAACAGTGACCTTATCCACCAATGTGGTTGTCTTCCCATCCACAGTTGCACTGTTGCCCTGGACGGCTGTTAAAGCTGTCTTCGCATCCGCAATGTTTGTAAAGTCAGCATCCTTTCTCTTTGCATTCCCGATGGTATATTCTTTCCCTGCTATTTTTATCTTACTGCCATCCTCCAATGCATCATCCAGCTTAAAGATTGTTGTCCCATCTCCCTTAGAGATCAGCTTTCCTGCCAAACCGGCATCATGGGCCGCTACCTTTGCATTGGAAGAGGATCCGGATGCATTCCCCTTCAGCAGATAAATCTCATTGAATTTCGTAGTCTCTGCTACACGGTCGATCTCTGTTGTCAGCTGATCAATCTCAGCCTGGATTGCGTTGCGGTCCGATTCGCTGTTCGTGCCGTTGGCTGCCTGAACTGCCAGCTCATTCATACGCTGCAGCATGGAATGTACCTCTGTCAAGGCTCCCTCTGCCGTCTGTACTGCCGATACGCCATCCTGGGCATTGGTGGACGCTCTGTCCAGTCCTCTGATCTGCTTCCTCATCTTTTCGGAAATAGTCAGGCCTGCTGCATCGTCCGCTGCCCGGTTGATCTTATAACCGGAAGATAATTTCTCCGATGATTTTGCCTGTGCGCTTGTGGTCACCCCAAGCATCCGATTGGAATTCATTGCTGTTAAATTGTGTTGTACTACCATTGCCATAATCGTTTCCTCCTTGTTTTTGGCTTCTGCAAATCCTTTTGCATGATTTTGTTTTATAAAAATGTCAGATCCCTGACATTTCTATCCCTTTACGGCTGCTGCCCGTTTCTGCCTCCTTTCCTTTTTCCGCTCCTCCATCAGGATAGCCCGGATCTTCTCCTGGGCCTCGGTTGAAATCTCCCGGTCACGGTAATGGGTCACCCGGTTTCCCGGCTCCGGCGCCAGCCCATGCTTTTCCAGGGAAGCGCTCCTGGCCACATGCATACTCTTTGGCGCATCCACCAGAATCCGCAGGTTGTTGGCGCTCCCCCCTGCAAATACCAGCTTGATCTCCTCTCCGATCAACAGATATTCTCCCGGCTTTACGGTCAGTTTCAGCATCTTGTAACCTCCTTGTTTCCCCATTCGCCTCCCGGTGAGGTCTGCTCCCTCTCTGACAGGCAGCTTTTCTTATAAGCAGCCTTTCTTATAAGCAACTTTTCTTATAATAATGTTGCATTTCCTTTATAATGGGATGGTATATAAAAAACCGGCCACTCTGCCTATGAAGGAAGAACAGAAATCAAGGAGGATATCAAGTATGAGTACAACTCAGCCAATACGAGACAAAGAGGAACTGAAAAATTTTATGGAATATTACCGAAAAACCGCTCCCAATCCCAGGAATTACGCCATGGTGGTGCTGGGGCTGCATACAGCCCTGCGCATCGGCGATGTGCTCCGGCTCACCTGGAATATGGTTTACGATTTTGAGAATCAGGAATTTCGCAGGCATCTGTGCCTGTTTGAAAAAAAGACCGGAAAGAAAAATACCATTGCTCTGAATATGCATGTTGTCGAGGCCCTACGGGGACTTGCCCAGAAGCGGCGCCCCCAGCCGGCGGACTACCTCTTTACCAGGTCTACAAGCGTCAAAACTCCCTTAAGCCGTTCCCAGGCCTTCCGCATCGTCAAAAGGGCTGCTGCCGCATCTGTCCACTCCGGCAATATCAGCTGCCATTCCCTCCGCAAGACCTTTGGCTACTATGCCTGGAAACAGGGAACGCCTCCAGCGCTTTTGATGGACATATACAACCACTCCTCCTACGCGGTAACGAAAAAATATCTGGGCATCAATCAGGACGAACGCGACTCTATTTTTATGGAAATGAACTTTATGGGAATGAATTTTATAGAATAAATTTTATTGAATAAATTTTATTGAATGAATTTTATAAAACGAGTTATCAAAGCTAAAATTTTTTTCGAAATGCCCTAAAGTATTTCAAAAATAGTCCGATAAATTATGTGTAAAGTTGAAAATGCAACATTCTTATAAGGAATGTTGCATTTTTTATACACAAAATCAGAAATTTATTTTAGATTTTTCAATTCACGTGTACTGTTCAGCCGGTCTATCAGAATCTGAAATGGTTTCGTAATGTATTTATCCCTGTGGAATAACGCCAGCATTTGATTTTCCATTTTCATATCTTCTAAGTGAATATAACGCAGCTTTTTCAGAAGCAGGGAATCCGACAATAGCTTTTCCGGCAAAATTGTAATGCCCAGCCCTGCCTCAGCAGCCTTAATAAGGGCAAGTGAGTTCACGCTTTCCCACACAGGCTCTGCCTTCTGGTTGCAAGTGCAAGCATATGGTCCAGCGTATCGCGGATTGCGCTTCCCTGTTCGCGAAGCAGCAATGGGCAGCCGCATAATTGATCCGGCGTCAGCCTTTCCCCGGCGCAGGATATCAATGGCAGCATTTGCACTGGCCACCTGCACGGAAACCCGGATATTGGGGAAGGATGTGTGCAGCTCCTTCAGTATTTCTGGAAGCAGGAAGGAGGCAATGGTAATGCTTGACACAATATTGACAGGCGTATCCTCCTCCAAATGGGGGATCCTTCTGTCCAGGCTTCTGCACGCAGTCAGAATGCTGCGGGATTCCTCCAGGAGCGAGGCGCCGCAGCGCATTAAGGCAACCCCTCTGGGCAAGCGTTCAAAAAGCGCTGTTCCCGCCTGTTTTTCCAGCTCGGCGACTGCATGGGAAACTATGTAACCTGAATTTGGTCCGAATATACCGCAAAGTGGGGCGTGCAGATGGCGGGAATGAATTTTCAAGCACGCTCTAGCAGCAACCCTGGGCTGCATCCGCCATTTTACTGCTGGCATTGTATGGGGAGGCGAAACCCCAGCTGCATATTTCGTCCCTGAATGGAACTGCGCTCCTGGTATTTCTATGGATGCTGTTCCTCCTGCGAAAATGGAAAATCAATCCCATTCTGGTCATGCTGATCAGCGGCCTTGCCGGGCTTATCCTTTACAGATAGGCATCTGATCCCCACAGTTCCCCCTGCTTCCCTGTTTTACTCCCTGCTTATATATTTCTCAATCGTACATGTATGCACTTTCATTTCAATTCTACTACCATAGCTGGCTTCGTAGAATATTTTCTCGGAAGAAAAATAATATCTGCAAATCCTTTCCCTGCCGGCATCTCACGAACCAATGTATATTCATTCACAGCGTTATAGTATGCCAGTGCAATTCACGGCTTCAATCACCGATGTCCACCCTGTTCCCTTTATTGCCCGGCAGAACGCCTCCATCATCTCCTCGTTGGGCACATAGGCTTCCTTTTTGCCGTAGTCATAAGCTAAATATCCCAAATGAATCAGAATTGTCAATACATCGTCCCGACACTCAAAGCTTGTCAGATCATTTTCAAAAGTAGCAATATCTACCTTACATCTTTCGCCTGTCAGCATCTGCACAATGGCATCCTTCAAGCCGTCGAAATTCATAACGATATAGCTCCGCAGGGATTCATATGCTACCGTACTGGTCCAGTAATTACTGTATTCCCCACGGAGCATGGATTTCACCACGGAATTGGGACTGTAAATATGCTGGATGGTGCGAAAAGAATATCCATCATACCATCTGGCTGCTTCTTCAAAGTTCATATGATATGTCCTACATAAAGATTGAACCTCTTTCTCTGTAAACCCCACATATTCGGACAGCATCGCCGGATTTGTCATGGTAAATTCGTCAAAATTATTCAGCGCTGACTCACTGTTGTATTTTTTAATTGGCAGAATCCCATTCATCTATAATAATGATAAAGGAATCTCCTGTCCTGTTATTGATATCTGCTAGCGCGGATGGCAAATAATTCTCCCCCTCCTGCAAAGCATTGCCATACATTTCCCGCAGTTCAGATATCACTTCCCGATTCAGACGCTTCAATAATTCTCCTGCTTCTTCATTATCACGCCGAAAGGTTGTGATATCCAGTTTCAATACATCATAATGGTTGATGTGATCTGCATATCCATGGCTTTTGGCAATCTGATAGCCGGAAAACAATGCCGTTGAATCACAATCCCTGCCATAATAGGCGCACCATATCTGCTGCCATAGACTTTCCAAACCTTCTGGGCCTGCTTACACAAATATATCGTTGCTCTGTCCCAATCACTGAATTTGTGTACTCCAATAATGCTGTTTTATCTACATAAATTCGTGAGCTTACTGCACTGCAAAAATTCTCATTGCCAGGATTCAAATAAATACCCATGCATACCTCCTGATGCTCTCTGTACCTCATACATCTTAGAATAAATAGAATATACCATATTCTCACCATAAACTCAATCGTGAACCCCCCCTTTCCGCGAAAAAATCCAGCCCCAAAGGGCTGAACCTTTTTCTAAAGCTCAATCAATGCCTTAAACAGATCTCCGTCCACCTCAATCCAAAAGCGTCCGCCCTGGGCCTCCACAAAGCTTTGCACAATGGCAAGCCCCAGTCCTGAGCCCTCCGTATTGCGGGAAGCGTCTCCCCGGACAAACCGCTCCGTCAGCTCCTGGGGGCATACATTCAGCTCCGCCTCGGACATATTCTTCAATACGATCCTGGTCTTTTTGCTCCGCCTGTCGGGCTGCCCGAGGGAAGCATTCTCTCCCTCCGTCTCCTGGCATACCTCCACGTAGACACGGCTGTTCTCCATGGCATATTTTTCGATATTCACAAACAGATTTTCAAATATCCGGTAGGTCTTCTGGCTGTCCAGAGTACAGACTGCCTTCTCCGGAAGCTGCCATCGAAGCTCCAGGCCCCTTGCCTCGAATTTGTCCGTATGCTCCACGCTGACCTGCTTTAAGAGATTCACCACATCCACCTCCATCAGCTCCAGCTTGATGTTGTTGCTGGTGGCCTTGCTGACCTCAAAGAGATCCTCGATCAGCACCTTCAGACGCAGGGCCTTCCGCTCCAGGGTGTCAATATAGGAGGCCCGCTCCTCCGGCGTAATCTCCGGATTTTTCAGAAGCTCCACATAGGTGGTGATGGCTGTCAGGGGCGTTTTCAGATCATGGGACACATTGCTGATCAACTCTGTTTTCATACGCTGGCTCTTCACCTCCTCCTCCACCGCCTTGCCGAAGCCCACGCGGATCTTCTCCAGCTCGCCCTTGACAGGCTCAAACATTCCCCAATCCTCGGACGCCCCAATGGCATTCAGATCTCCCTCCGCCATCCGTAAGGCTGTGGACAGAAGCTTCCGGTAATCCTCCCGGGCCAGGTCATACTGCCGCTTGAGGAAGAAAAACAGCGCCCCGGAATAAAGGACCAGCACAGGAATCCCTATCACCCACAGACAGGAAATGACAGCCAGCGCCACGAAATTCAAAATCACCACCTTGCGGATCGTTCTCATGCTTTTTGTGCTGAAATCAATATGGCGGATCTCATACCGCAATGCGCTCCACTTTCTGCGAAAGCAGCGCCAGACCTTTTGCGCCACCAGGTAAATCAGACTGTACTCCCGCACATACTGCCGAAGTCCTAAGGAAAACACCGGTCTTACGATCAGCAGTGC
>CAJUQB010000022.1:28878-56643 GCA_910588285.1 uncultured Lachnospiraceae bacterium | reverse complement strand
CTTTGTGAGGAGCACCATTGTGATTTTGCCCAGATGAAGCATTGGTATGACGGATATTCCTTCCGGGGCGTAGGATCTGTATATAACCCCAATTCGGTGATGAAGGCCATCCGGTATGAGGATTTTGATTCCTATTGGACCCAGACCTCGGCAGCGGAAAGCCTGGCGGGATATGTAAGCCTGGATTTTGACGGGCTGTCAGGGACGGTGGCGGAGCTGATCGGTGGCGGGAGGGTTCCGGTGGATACCAACGGCTTTGCCAATGACCTGGTGACCTTCCGGAACCGGGACGATGTGCTGACGCTGCTGGTACACTTAGGGTACCTTGCTTATGAGGAAGAGGCCAAAACCGTACGTATCCCCAACGAGGAGATCCGTCTGGAATTTGTGAAAATGATCCGCCAGGTGAAAAAGAGCGACACGATCCGGAGGGTGCAGGAGAGCGACCAGCTGATCCTGGACACGGTTCATGGGAGGGAAGAAGCGGTGGCGGCCCAGATCGAGCGGATCCACGCAGAGGAATCGCCCCTGCATTATAACGGGGAGCAGGCCCTGCGCAGCGTGGTTAAGCGTGCGTATTTCAGCTACGGGGATGAGTATGTCCTGTTTGAGGAATTCCCGGCAGGGGTAGGGTATGCGGATATTTTATACCTGCCCAAGAAGCATTCGCCCTTGCCTGCCCTCTTGGTGGAGCTGAAATGGAGCAAGCCCGCAGAGGGAGCCATCGCCCAGATGAAGAGCCGGAATTATCCAGAGGCAGTGAAGGGGTATGGCGGGGAGCTGCTGCTGGTGGGGATTGCATACGACAGGGATGCGCCGGCGGGGGAGCGGAAGCATACCTGTGTGATCGAGCCTTTTCACATGGAAAGACAGGAGTAAACCCGTGAAAACAAATTACCAGAAAACCATCTATGCCTGCTTTGTGGGATACATTGTACAGGCCATTGTAAATAATTTTGTACCGCTGCTGTTTCTGACCTTTGAGGGCAGCTACCATATCCCCCTAAGCCAAATCACCATGCTGATCACCATCAATTTTGGAATCCAGCTTCTGGTGGATTTATTGTCCGCCGGATTTGTGGACCGGATTGGATATCGGGCCTCTGTTGTAACCGCCCATGTGTTTTCTGCGCTGGGGCTTCTGGGACTTGTGGTGCTGCCGGAGCTTCTGCCCAATGCGTTTGCCGGAATTCTGGCGGCAGTGGTGCTCTATGCCATTGGCGGAGGTCTGATTGAGGTGCTGATCAGCCCCATTATGGAGAGCTGTCCCACGGACAATAAGGAAAAGGCCATGAGTCTGCTCCATTCCTTTTACTGCTGGGGCCATGTGGGGGTTGTGCTGCTCTCTACCCTGTTTTTTCAGGTGTTTGGGATAGAGAACTGGAGAGTGGTAACCTGTATCTGGATCCTTGTGCCGGCGGGGAATGCATTGGTGTTCCTGAAAGCTCCCATTGCTTCCCTGGTGGAGGAGGGGGAGCGGGAGATGACCATTCGGGAGCTTTGCCAAAACAAGGTATTCTGGGTGCTGATGCTGATGATGGTGTGCGCCGGGGCCAGCGAGCAGGCGGTAAGCCAGTGGGCCTCCACCTTTGCGGAGCGGGGGCTGGGCGTTGGCAAGACCCTGGGGGATCTGGCGGGACCTATGGCTTTTGCAGTGCTGATGGGCAGCGCCCGGGCATTTTACGGCAAATTTGGGGATCGGATGGACCTGGACAAATTTATGGCGGGCAGCAGTATCCTTTGCGTGGCTGCTTACCTGTGTATTTCCCTGGCCCCCTCCCCCCTGCTGTCTTTAGTGGGCTGCGGCGTTTGCGGCCTTTCGGTGGGGATCATGTGGCCCGGAAGCTTCAGCAAGGCTTCCGCCTCCCTAAAAAACGGCGGAACAGCTCTATTTGCGCTGCTGGCCTTAGGGGGAGACTTGGGGTGCTCCGGGGGACCTACGCTGGTGGGATACATATCTGCCGCTGCCTCGGATGATCTGAAAAAAGGCATTTTGGCAGCCATTGTTTTTCCCTTATTGCTGCTTATGGGGATTGGCATGTTAAGTGCTTTTCAAAGGAAAAATTCGGCAAAAATTTATAAAAATCCATAAATTTATATGAAAATATCCTTGACAAAGGGATAAATGTGAATTATACTACACAACATATAGAACAAACCGTTGAGAGAGAGTAGTAAGCCCAGGTTGAGATTACAGAGAGCCGCGGATGGTGGAATGCGGTATTAAGGCCTTTGCTGAATGGACTCTTGAGGGCAGCCTGAAGGTGAAGCATACCAGTAGGAGCTGCCGGGAACCGGACCCGTTATCAATCCGGCATACATGATGGTGTATGAACAAGTGGGCATTTATGCCAATTTGAGTGGTACCGCGATAATGGATAACATTACCGTCTCAAGCGTTAGCTTGAGGCGGTTTTTTGTGATATCGGAAATTCCTCCGGATTTCCGATATCACAAAAAGCCCTCCGGGCGGGATTCTTTTTATCTTTGGGGAGATCACATCAGGTATTGTTCTATGAAACCCGTAAAACCATATCTGAAAAAGGAGAACGAACATGAAAAAGAGAATGGCAGCAATGATGATGGCAGCAGTGATGGCAGCAATGACGGCAGCAGGCTGTGGAACCGGTACAGAGAATGATGGCACAGGCGTATCTACAGAGAACAATGGATCGCCCAAGGCCCCCCAGAACCATGGAATGGCTGAGGCTTCAAAGAGTAATGGATCAGCAGAGGCGGTGGCTTCTAGCTCTTCGGAAGAGGAGGATTCCTACCTGGTGGGGATCTCCCAGTTTGCAGAGCACGGCTCCCTGGATAACTGCAGGGAAGGATTTCTTGCAGGGCTTGAGGAGGCCGGCATTGTGGAGGGGGAGAACCTGACCGTGCTGTATGAAAATGCCCAGACAGATACCGGGACGGCCAGCCTGATTGCAGAGAACTTTGTATCCCAGAAAGCGGATATGATCTGTGCCATTGCAACCCCCTGCGCCATGAGCGCATATAATATCTGTATGGAAACCGATATCCCGGTGGTATATACGGCCATATCCGACCCGGTTGGAGCGGGACTTGCGGCAGAAGACGGCAGCAGTGTGGGCAATATCACCGGATCCTCCGATTTATTGCCTGTGAGTGCCCAGCTGGAGATGATCCGCACCATGCTGCCCCAGGCAAAGACCATTGGAATTTTGTACACCACCAGCGAGGCAAATTCCGTCAGTACCATTGAGACCTACAAAGAGCTGGCCCCTGGCTTTGGCTTTGAAATCATAGAGAGCGGCGTCAGCAATATTTCAGAGGTTGACATGGCGGCAGCAGACCTGGTGACAAAGGTAGACTGTATTTCCAACCTGACGGATAATACAGTTGTAGAAGCTCTGCAGACCGTATTGGATAAGGCCAATACAGCAGGGATTCCGGTGTTTGGAAGCGAGATCGAGCAAGTGAAAAGCGGCTGTGTAGCATCTATGGGGATTGAATATTTTGAGCTGGGAAGAGCCACCGGACAGATGGCTGCAAGGATTCTGAAGGGAGAGGCTGCTGCCGGGGAGACGCCTTTTATCCGCGCATCCACAGCAGAGCTGTATGTGAATTTTGCAGCGGCAGAGAAAATCCATATGGAGCTGGATGAATCATATGTGGGAAACGCGGCCAAGACCTTTGATGAAATTATGGTAGAATAGAGGTGGATGCTATGGCTTTGATATTGAGTGTGCTGGAGCAGGGAATGATCTATGGGGTTATGGCCCTTGGTGTATATATTACCTATAAAATTCTTGATTTTCCTGACCTTACCGTAGACGGCAGTTTCCCAATGGGGGCTGCAGTCACAGCGATTTTGATCAGCAAAGGGATACACCCTTTGCTGACGCTGCCAATTTCCTTCGGCGCCGGGACGCTGGTGGGGATGCTCACCGGCCTGATTCATGTGAAATTAAAGGTGCGGGATCTGCTGTCCGGTATCATTATGATGACAGCGCTTTACACCGTAAACCTGCGGATCACAGGTCGGGCCAACCTTCCTATTTATAATAGGCCAACCATATTTGACAACAGTTTCATGAAGGACATATTTCAGGGCCT
This sequence comes from uncultured Lachnospiraceae bacterium, assembly GCA_910588285.1. Classification (GTDB taxonomy): domain Bacteria; phylum Bacillota; class Clostridia; order Lachnospirales; family Lachnospiraceae; genus 14-2. Next base: position 52,560 of record CAJUQB010000022.1, on the reverse strand, counting down.
CGCCGCTCCCCTTCAGACAGCGGCAGTGATTCTGGTTATTATGCTGGCCGTAAAATACATCTTGGACTGGTATCTGAGTACCAGATCCGGCTATATGCTGCGGGCAGTGGGGGACAACGAGACCATTGTGACTTCTATGGGGGTGGACCAGGGGGTAATTAAGATCATCGGCCTTGCCATTGCCAATGGGCTGGCAGCCCTTGGAGGCTGTATGTATGCCCAGCAGCAGCGTTTTTTTGACGTCTCCATGGGAACCGGAACGGTGGTGATCGGCCTGGCCAGCGTAATTATCGGAACCAGCCTGTTTGGACGGGTAACCCTCCTTCGGGTAACCTCCAGCGTGGTAGTGGGATCTCTGATCTACAAGGCCTGCGTAGCATTGGCTGTCCGGTATATGAAGCCAGTGGATCTAAAGCTGGTGACGGCAGTATTATTCCTGGGGATTCTGGTACTTGGGATGGAACGGAGGAAGAAGGTGAAGAAAAATGCTTGAGCTAAAGCATGTGGATAAATATTACAATTCCGGAACGGTAAATGAGCTGTGTCTGTTTCAGGATTTTTGCCTGCAGGTGGAGGAGGGGGCCTTTGTTTCCGTGGTGGGCAGCAACGGCTCCGGAAAGACGTCGTTGTTGAATCTCATCTGCGGCAGTATTGACGTGGATACAGGGTCCATTCTGATCAATGGTACTGATATTACCAAAAAGAAGGATTTTTACCGGCATCGCAGGATTGGCCGTGTATTCCAGGATCCGGCAAAGGGAACCTGCCCTTCCATGACCATCCTGGAAAACATGTCCATTGCGGACAATAAGGGAAGGGGCTATGGCTTAAGGAGGGGCTGTAACCGGCATAAAATAGCAGAATACCAGGAGCTTCTGCAGAGGCTGAACCTGGGCCTGGAGGATAAGATGCACACGAAGGTGGGATCCCTGTCCGGAGGGCAGCGCCAGACCCTGGCCCTTGTGATGGCGTCTCTGCCGCCCATTGAGTTCCTGATTCTGGATGAGCATACGGCAGCCCTGGATCCCAAAACGGCGGAGCTTGTGATGGAGCTCACAGACCGGATTGTGAAGGAGAAAAAAGTGACCACCATCATGGTAACCCACAATCTTCGTTACGCGGTGGAATATGGTAACCGCCTGCTGATGATGCACCAGGGAAAGGTGATTATGGATAAAGGAGGGGAGGATAAGCAGAGCCTTAAGGTGGAAGATATTTTATCTACCTTCAATGAAATCAGTATTGAATGCGGAAATTAAAATATAAATATATATTATATTAAATAATAAAAAACTTTTATCACAGATATAATATATGAAGTCCCCCCTTGGAACAGCCATGGCGTTCCAAGGGGGGACTTCTGAATATTTTATTAATATTTGATTTAATATTTGGCTTCTTCCTACTGTGCAGGAGGTAACAGGATTACCAGCATCTGAGCAGTAGTGGGTCCGATATTGGTTACGCACTTGGGAGAATTGGGAGCGATATGTACGCTGTCGCCCTTCTCCAGAACGGTCTCAGTGCCGTCCTCGCCCTTGAACAACATGGTGCCCTCTACGATATAGTAGATGGACTCGGCAGGGTTCGATGCGAACTCCGTGCCGCCGCCGCTGGGAAGGAAGTGGGATAAGCCGTTGATCAGGCGTCCTCCTTCAACATCTGCCGGATCATGGAGCCTGCAGAGCTTGCAGTCCTTGTGTCCCGGTGCCTCATAGGTATAATATGCGTCTTTTTTTGTAATCTTATATCCAGCCATTTTCTTTAACCATCCTTTCTGAAATTCTTATAGCTGTTTTAGTACAGAAATCAGTATACACCTATCAAAAAGAGAAATCAATAATTTTGCACGAAAAAGGACATTTTTTCTTTTTTTGTTTTGTGATTCCTTACGAAGCCGGGGGATTACCCGGCGGTAACTAAATAACAATATTGTATGTATTGCATAAAAAGGGAAGATGTTCTATACTAAACATGATAAATTTTGCCAAGCGGTTTTGGCAGCGATTTAAAAGTTTAGAAGGAGGTTTTCAAAATGGTAAGTATTAAGAAGGATTTCGTTGACAACATGTTTTCAGTTGCCGGGAAGGTTGCGCTGGTTACAGGTGCTACCGGGGCATTGGGCAAGGTTCTTGCGAAGACCTATGGCTATGCAGGCGCGAAGGTTATGATGACCGGACGGAATGAAGGCAAGCTGAAAGAGCTGGAAGACGAGTTTAAGGCAGAGGGGATTGAGTGCGCATACAGCGTGGCAGATCCTGCCGACGAGTCCCAGGTAGAGTCCTTAGTGAAAGCCACTGTTGAGAAATATGGCGAGATCAACATCCTGGCCGTGTGCCATGGATACAACAAGCCCCAGAATATCCTGGAGCAGTCCGTAGCTGACTGGCAGTACATCATGGACGCTGACTGCAAGTCCGTATATGTGGTCTGCAAGTATGTGGCACAGCAGATGGTTGATCAGTTGAATGGAGCTGAGAACATTGCTTCCGGACAGGGCGGCAAGATTCTGGTTGTTACATCCCAGAGATCCAAGAGAGGTATGGCAGGCTATACCGGATATTGTACCTCCAAGGGCGGCGCTGATATGATGATCGCTTCCATGGCCTGTGACCTTTCCGCAAAATACGGCATCAACGTGAATGCGATCTGCCCGACCGTATTCCGCTCCGAGCTGACCGAGTGGATGTTTGATCCGGAATCTGCAGTATACCAGAACTTCATGAAGCGTGAGCCCATCGGACGTCTGGCTGAGCCGGAGGATTTCGCTGGCTACGCCTTGTTCCTCTCCTCCAATGCATCCAATTATATCACAGGCGCAGCCTGCGACTGCTCCGGCGGATATCTTGTCTGCTAATCAAAGCAGATCAAATTAGGAAAAGGGAGATGCGCGATAATGAGAGATATTAAGAAGTTCTTAGTATGCGGCGGCGGTATGATGGGAAGCGCCATTGCACAGATCCTGGCAGGCCTTGAGGGCGCCGAGGTTACCGTATATGACGTATATCCGGTAGACATTGAGGCAAAGGTCAGGAACAACATGAAGCTTCTGGTGGAAAAGGGAATCGTAACCGAGGCAGAGGTTGACGCCATTGTAGGAAAGATCCGCTTTACCCAGGAGATAGAGAGCGAGGGCGTTAAGAGCGCACAGCTGGTGGTAGAGTGCGTGCTGGAAGACATGGAGATGAAGCAGAACCTGTTCGCACAGCTGGAGGGCATTGTGGCTGAAGATTGTATCTTCTGTACCAATACCTCTGTCATGAGCCCCACAGAGATTTCCGCAAAATGCAACCATAAGGAGAGGCTGGTGGGGACCCACTTCTGGAATCCGGCATTTTTGATTCCGCTGGTTGAGGTGGTTAAGACCGATGCTACCAGCGACGAGGTGGCAGATATTGTTATGCATGTGCTGACTGCTGCAGGCAAGAAGCCGGTGCTCTGCAAGAAGGATGTGCCCGGATTTATTGCCAACCGTATGCAGCATGCCCTGTGGCGTGAGGCCATCTCCATTGTGGAGCGGGGAATTGCAGACGCCAAGACCGTGGACGATGCCTGCAAGTACAGCTTCGGTTTGCGGCTGCCTTACTTACCGCCCCTTGTGAATTCCGATATGGTGGGGACACAGCTGACCTACAATATTCACAGCTATGTGCTTCAGGACCTGGAGGACAGGCATGACGCATCGCCGCTGCTGAAGGAAATGATTGACAAGGGCGAGCTTGGATTCCGTGCAGAGACCGTGGAGGGCAAAAAGACCGGCTTCATGGAGTACACGGAGGATGAGATTGCAGCTATCAATGGCGGTTTAAATGAGTATCTGATCAAGATGCTCTACAACAAATAAAACAATATATTACATATATGAAATGGAGGATTTTCAAAAATGGGAAAAAAAGTATTCGTTGATTTAACACATCCGTTCAGTGCCGAGATTCCGCGTTGGCCGTATTTTGACAAGCCCCTCATCGACAGCAAGCATTCTATGGCAAAGGGCGGCGTTCTGACACAGTATGTTGGCTGCACCATGCATACCGGAACCCACTGTGACGCTCCCCGTCACGTTATGGAGCGCGAGTTTGACGGCAAGCGTGCCCGCTTTACCCATGAGATGCCGGTTGATGCGTACACCGGAGAAGCTGTATGCTTAGAGATCAATGTTGGCCGCTGGGAGCTGATTACCGGCGAGCATCTGGACGATGCCTGCAAGCGCGCAGGAATCAAGCCGGAGGAGCTGGAGGGCATGGTTGTATGTCTGAACACCGGAATGCACCGCAAATTTGACGATTCCAAGGAATATTATCACTATTCCTGCGGTACCGGCGTGGAGGCTGGCCGCTGGTTCGTAGAGCACAAGGTAAAATGCGTAGCTATGGATATGCAGGCTTTGGATCATCCCCTTCACACTGCAATGGGCAACAACGGTATGACAAGAATGAACCTTCTTGGCGCATCCGGAAGACCCATTACCCAGGAGTACATCGAGCAGTTTGGAGAGGAAGCATATGCTGAGTTTGACAAGGAGCTGTACATCAAGCTTCATGGCCAGGAGGCATATGACAAGAAGTTCGGCGATCTGGAAGCAATCGGCTGCTGGGGAACCTGGGAGCCCTGCCACAAGATGATGCTGGGCCACGGCATTGTTGGTGTTGAGAATCTGGGCGGCGATCTGGATAAGGTGTCCGGCAAGCGCTTCCGTTTCTACTGCTTCCCGCTGAGATGGTATATGGGCGACGGCTCTATGGCCCGCTGCGTAGCAGAGATTGATGAGGACGATCTGAACGATGTACCGGAGAGAACCTACATGTACTGCGGAACCGGCTGTCAGGATCGTGACAACTACGGTTTCAAGAACTAGTAATTTTTCCCGGGAAGCGGTTGCGGACCGGACCGATTCGCGTTATAATAAAATCCAGGCGGGGACTTCCCCGGCTGGATTTTATCCATGATGCAAAAAGGGAAGAACCAAGCAAATTTAGAACAGGAGAGTGAATATAAAATGGACAAGAATCTGAAGAACAAGACAATTATCACGGCGGCAGTGACCGGTGCATGGCCGAAGAAGGAGAATAATCCCAATGTTCCCATGACCCCGGCAGAGATTGCCGATGATGTATATGCCTGCTGGAAGGCCGGTGCAGCCATCGCTCACTTACATATGAGAGATGATGAGGGGAACGGAACCATGAGCACGGAGAAGTTCCGGGAGACCGTGAACCTCATCAAGACCAAATATCCGGACTGTGATATTGTCATCAACCTGACCACCTCCGGTGATATCCATGCAGACGATACCATCCGCATGGCCCATATTAAGGAGTTGAAGCCTGAGATGGCTTCCTATGACTGCGGTTCCATGAACTGGCTCCACAGCGGTTTGTTTATCAATTCCCCCAAGTTCCTGGAGGAGTGCGGCCTTCTGTTCCAGGAGACCAATACCAAGCCTGAGATTGAGGCTTTTGATCCCGGTATGATTGCCAATGCGGCATACTATCTGAAGAAGGGCATCATCAAGGCTCCGCTGCACTTCCAGTTCTGTATGGGCTGTGCCAACGGTATTGTGGGAACCATGAAGAACCTGGTATTCATGAAGGAGACCATGGAGTCCCTGTGTCCCGGTTCCACCTGGTCCTGCTTCGGCGTTGGACATTCCGCCATGGAGATGATGTATGGCGCAGTGGCAATGGGCGGCCATATCCGTGTAGGCATGGAGGACAATGTAATGTATTCCAAGGGCGTTCTTGCCGACAGCAACGCACAGTTCGTAGAGCGTGCAAGACGTGTCATTGAGGAGTTTGGCAGAGAGGTTGCCACACCGGATGAGGCACGTCAGATCCTGGGCCTGAAATAGGGCGAAGCTATGAGCTGGGGCGCATTATATTTTTATTATAAGTGTCCGAAATGCGGGAAGCTCTTCAAATATGCCACAGATCTGTTCACAGAGTTCGGGGATGCATTCGGCAGCTGCCCGGCCTGTGATACGCCTGGGACATATTTGAAGGAGGGAGCCCGCACACCGGATGACCTGCTCTATGAGGAAGTGGAGTAGAGGCTGAATAATCGCAAGGAGGATGACTGGAGATGAAGAACAAGATTGTTTCTGTACAGGAAGCCGTTTCCCACATCAAGGACGGATGCTCCATTATGATCGGCGGATTCCTGGGCTGTGGGACCTCGGAGCTGATGATGGACGCCATTGTGGAGAAGGGCGTGAAGGATCTGACCATCATCGGCAATGATACTGCTTATGTGGGAGTGGGAGCCGGCAAGCTGGTTTGTGCCAAGCTGGTAAAGCATGTAATCGCTACCCACATCGGAACCAACAAGGAGACCGGAGCGCAGATGACCTCCGGAGAGACTGAGGTAACCTTAGTGCCCCAGGGCTCCCTGGCGGAGAAGATCCGTGCAGCCGGCATGGGTCTTGGCGCTGTGATTACACCCACCGGTGTGGGCACTGACGTGGCAATCGGCAAGGAGACTATGACCATCGACGGCAGAGAGTATCTGGTGGAGCCTCCCGTGAGGGCAGATGTGGCAATCCTGAAGGGAAGCATTGTGGATAAGGCAGGAAATGTGTACTACGAGGGAACCTCCAAGAATTTCCAGGAAGTGATGGCTATGGCAGCGGATACGGTAATCGTAGAGGCTGAGAAGCTGGTAGAGGTAGGAGAGCTGGATCCCAACTATGTGATGACACCGGCGATTCTGGTTGACTATATTATCGTTGGAGGTGACAAGTAATGGCATCAGCAAAAGAGATTATCGCATATCGTGTAGCGCAGGATTTGAAGGACGGAGATGTGATCAACCTTGGGATCGGCCTTCCTACCATGGTGGCCAACTATATCCCGGAAGGGGTGGAGGTAACCATCCAGTCCGAGAACGGGATCCTTGGCATGGACCGTGTGGCAAAGGAAGGGGAGGAGCTTAAGGATGTCATCAATTCCGGGGGACAGCCGGTTCTGGTGAATCCCGGAGCCTGCTACTTTGACAGCGCCATGTCCTTCGGCATCATCCGCGGCGGCCATGTGGACGTTACGGTTCTTGGCGCCCTGCAGGTAGACGAGAAGGGCAATCTGGCCAGCCATGTGGTTCCGGGCAAGATGGTTCCGGGAATGGGCGGCGCCATGGATCTGGTGGTGGGAGCAAAGGAGGTTATCATTGCAACCACTCACACCCAGAAGGGTGTGGCCAAGATCCTCAAGGAGATCACGCTGCCTGCCACAGCCGTCAAGTGTGTAGACAAGATTGTGACAGAGCTGTGCGTGATCAAGGTGACGGACCAGGGACTGGAGCTTACAGAGATCGCTCCCGGCGTAACGGCAGAGGAGGTTCAGGCACAGACCGAGGCAACCCTGATTGTCAGTGAGAATCTGAAGACTATGGCAGTGCCGGCAGAGTAGAAATGAAAATCCACTTTTCGGAGAGGGCGGATTGCGCTTCCCAGAGAGTGGATTTTCTTTTTTATTGCTCTTTTGTACCGTATATGTTAAAATCCATACATGGACAGGACCCGAATCGTTACTGCCAGCGGTTTCTGGACCGTGAGTGGCAACGTCAAGTCAGGAGGAATCTATATGCTGGAACAGGAAGTAAGAGAAGCGATTACAGCGGGGGAGCGCGCCCTGGGGAGCTTGCGGCAGGCCCAGAATGATCTTGCCAGCGCCAGGGGCTTTGGCATTGCGGACATGCTGGGAGGAGGACTGATTATCGGGCTGTTAAAGCATTCCCGGTTGAATGATGCATCGGCCCACATGGAGGCAGCCAGGAATGATCTGCGCCGCTTCCAGAAGGAATTGAAGGACGTATCGGTGTACACAGAGCTGCACTTGAATATTGGTGATTTTCTTACCTTTGCAGATTTCTTTTTTGACGGGCTGATTGCGGATTATATGGTACAGTCCAGGATTGCCGATGCCAGGAGCCAGGTGGATCAGGCCATTTCCCATGTGGAGCATATCCTGACTGATTTGCGGAGGATTTGAAATGGATGTATTAACACAAAAAAGAGAAAAGCTTAGGGAAATTTTTCAGGAGATGGGAAGTGTCGCAGTGGCCTTCTCCGGCGGTGTGGATTCCACATTCCTGCTGAAGGCTGCCAAGGAAGCGCTGGGAGAACAGGTTCTGGCGGTGACGGTTCAGGCGGCATGGGTTCCCCAGAGGGAGCTGAAGGAAGCCAGAGCTTTCTGTGAAAAGGAAGGAATCCGCCAGGTGATCTGCAGGGTGGAGGCTTTGGAGATACCGGGGTTTTCAGAGAATCCCCCGGACCGGTGCTATATCTGTAAAAAGGCGCTGTTCCAGAAAATGCTGGCTGTGGCCGCTCAACATGGAATCTGCCAGATGGCAGAGGGGTCAAATGTGGACGATGAGGGGGATTACCGGCCGGGGATGAGAGCCATCGGGGAGCTTGGCATCCGCAGCCCATTCAGGGAGGCAGGGCTAAGCAAGGAGGAGATCCGTAAGCTGTCCAGAGAGCTTTCCCTTCCTACCTGGGATAAGCCGTCATACGCCTGCCTGGCCTCCCGCTTTGTGTATGGGGAGGAGATAACAAGGGAGCGGCTGTCTATGGTTGAACAGGCGGAGGAGCTGCTTCTGGATCTGGGCTTTCGTCAGATGCGGGTGCGGCTTCATGGCACCCTGGCCCGGCTGGAGGTATTGCCGGAGGAATTCGGCCGGCTGCTGGAGGAGGATATTCGCAGGCAGGTCATTGAGCGGTTGGCGGACTATGGATTTACCTACGTGACCATGGATCTTAGGGGATTCCGCAGCGGCAGCATGAACGAGACCCTGGAGAGATAATGCCCTGAAAGGTACATAGGAATACTTAAGATAGAAGGAGAAACTTATGAAAAAGGGAAAAGGATTTTTCGGAGAGTTTAAAAAATTTATTATGCGTGGAAATGTCATGGATATGGCAGTCGGTGTGATTGTGGGCGGGGCCTTTACCGCCATTGTCACCTCCCTGAACCAGGACATTTTGACGCCGATTTTGGGACTGTTTGGAGGGATTGATTTTTCCTATCTGGAGCTGACCATGGGAAGCGGTGAGAATGCGCCGATCCTCAAATACGGCAATTTTATCATGGCAGTGATTAATTTCCTGATTACAGCCCTGGTGATTTTCTGTATTGTAAAAACCCTCAATGCCATCAATGACAGGTTCTCCCGGAAGGAGGAGCAAAAGGAGCCGGCAGCGCCCACTACAAAGGCCTGTCCTTACTGTAAGAGCGAGATCGCCATTGACGCTGTGCGGTGTCCCCACTGTACCTCACAGCTGGAAGCGCTTTCGGAGGCAGTGGAAGGATAAGGGAGAACCTTCTTTGGGCACAGCGGCTTCTGGGCTGTGAATTGTGATGAAAAATGCGGTGCAGGATGATACCTCTTGCATCGCTTTTTTTACCTCTTGGGAAAATGCTATTTACATTTCCTGTGAAGTTTGCCATACTAAGCACATGGAGATGAGGAAATGAAATTACGGTTGGAGCTGGACAAAAGCATTGAGGAAGAAGAGGTAGTGATCCGCTGCAGGGAGATGAATGATCAGATTCGGCAGATACAGCAGGCTCTGGAGGACATCACCGCGGCAAAGCAGCGCTTTGTCTTTTACAAGGGGAATACAGAGTACTATATTTCCCTGGATCAGATCCTGTTTTTTGAGACTGAGGAGAAGATAATTTTTGCCCATACGGCCAATGACATGTATCAGGTAAAATACCGTCTGTATGAGCTGGAGGAGTTCCTGCCGGGACATTTCCTGCGGATATCAAAGTCCACCATCCTGAATACGGAAAAGGTGTATGCCATCCGGCGCAACCTGACGGCCTCCAGTGAGGTGGAATTTCAAAATACCCATAAGCAGGTGTTTGTCTCCAGAGCCTACTATAAATCCCTGAGGCATAAATTAGAAGAAAAGAGGAATTATTATGTATGACAAAAAAGAAAAAATATTCTGGGGCGTTTTTCTGATTCTGGCGGCAGCCTTTCTCATTATTGGCAGGCTGGGGTTTCTGGAGGGATTCAGTCTGGGGAACATTCTGTGCGCCGTGTTCCTGGTGGCAGTGCTTATACACGGAATCATAAAGCTTGGGTTTGGGCAGATATTGTTTTCCATTGCGTTTCTTTGTATTATCTTTGATGAGGAGCTTGGCATTGAGGCATTGACCCCATGGACAGTGCTGATAGCGGCGCTGCTTGGAACCATTGGCTTGAATATGCTGTTCCATAAAAAGAAAAAGAAATCCTTTTACACCCAGTATCATTCCCACCATAAGGAAGTTTTCGTGGAAGGAACCCGGCCGGAGCATTATCAGGAGGCAGATGCTGACCAGGAGACCGTATTTTGCAAATCCAACTTTGGCTCTGCCATCAAATATGTGAATTCCACAGATTTCCAATATGCTTCCCTGGAGTGCAGCTTTGGGGGCATGAAGGTGTATTTTGACAATGCGGTGATCACAGGGGCCAGCGCGACCGTTGACCTGGATGTGTCCTTTGCAGGGGTGGAGCTGTATGTTCCCAAGGAGTGGAATGTGGTGAATAACGTGAAGGTCTGTTGTGCCGGGATTGACGAGAAGGGACGCAACATGTCTACCGGGACCCCCAGCCTGGTTTTAACCGGGGAGTTGAATTTTGGGGGAGTGACGGTACATTACATTTAATTTGCCGGGTATCGCCCTTTTCCAAAGGAATGTCCAAATTGCAATAAAAGGTTTTAAGTTGGTTACGATATTTTTGCAAGATTTTTACGATTTTTTTCGCCGGAAAAGGTTGACGAAACTGAAAAATGTGCTATAATAAATTGCAGTGCAATAAAATAACCCACAGTTGGTGTGCACAATACGCAACTGGAGGGAGGTTAGGTGTGAGACTATGTCAAATGTAATCGTAAAAGAAAACGAGACTTTGGATAGCGCTTTACGCAGATTCAAAAGAAACTGCGCGAAGGCTGGTATTCAGCAGGAGATTCGTAAGAGAGAGCATTACGAGAAGCCCAGCGTAAAACGCAAGAAGAAATCCGAAGCAGCAAGAAAACGCAAATATAACTAATGGATCAGCTTTTAAGATGTAAAAAGACTGATGGATCAAGCAGAGAGATCTGCCGGAGTCCATCGGTCTTTTTTTTCTGTACTTTTTGTTGTTTTGCCCAGGATTTCTGAAAATAGTTCGATATAAATGCCGGTTGTGTTTTAGAGATAAGAAAATAATGAGCTTTCGCAGAATATAACACTCTGCGAAAAGTTGTTACCAAATAATCCAGTATGATAGGGCAGATTATGAAAATAAGATTATTACTGTTGGACAGTGACCAAAATTATCTGAACAGAATTACAACATCCTTTACCACTAAGTATGCAGATGAGGTAGAGATTTATTCATTTTCCGATCAGGAAATTGCCATGGAGAAATTAGTATCAGCCATCTAGTTCGAGCATCTTACCGACGGTGTTGCCAATCTTTACATATGATTATAAAGAAAAGAATGAACGCCAGGAAGCCAGGGGAAACAGTCTATTTACCAGTGCGGAATATATACAGGCAAGTATCATAATCTGCTTAAAGAAAAATGAGTGATTATGATAAACATCCATGTTGCCGCCAGACTAAAAATGTTGTTGATTTTCAGCTACAGAAATGTTATATTATAGAAAAGGAGCAACCGCCCACAAAGTGGTTGACCTCCAGTAGCTTAAAAGCCTACCTTCACCGGGCAAGTGACAAGGTAGGCTTATTTATTTTCGCTTGTTGTTCCTATCTAAATAGGCAAGCAATGCAATGAGGAACGTACCGAAAAGAATTAACAATGTTAAAACTTCGTATGTACTCATATGCATCACCTCCCTTCTTCTGTGAAGTCAGGGAGGCTACCACCTTGTAACACGGTCACTCCATTTGCGAATTATATCATATCTTTTACTATTCGACAATCTGCTTTTCCCGTTTTTAAATTTCCAATCTGTAAGAGAAAAATATGCGGGTGCATATGTGCTAATTTGCGGTCAACTAAAATCGAACTTAGAGCCAGTCGGAAAATAGGCTCCTTTTTTGATGCTTAAAACCAAACAAACGAAAGGAGCAACCAGGAATGGCAGATTACAAGATTCTGTATTATGAGATTTACGAATGCCCGCAATGCCCAACGGGCAGATGCTTTTTGCAAAGGCGGTTTGCAGTGGCGGAAAGAAACGGTATGTGTAACCATAAGGGAAGAAGCGTAAGAAAGTATGGGGAAGTCTGATTTTATAAAAGTTTTTGAATTGACACTTGTATGTGCAAACCTTGACGTTGACAGTTTATCTTTGATTGATGATAATACGGCGCAGATTACCTTCAAGGGCGGCGGCACAAGGCGGGTGAATATTGAAGCGGACAGTCACAGCGCAATCATTTTAGATGTTATGAAGCATGTTTTTTAAGGGGAAGGAGCCAGGGAGCTATTTGTTCTGGGCTTTGCAATTTTCGCATATTTGCCAATGGCTAAAAATAACCGGGTGTATATGTGCCAAAACAAATACAGCCTTAAAAATACTTTGGAGCCAGTTAGGACAAATTGGCTCTATTTTGTTACCTGAAAACCGACTAAGCGAAAGGAGCTAATTATGGCAAGGTTATGTGATTTAGTGGAAGTAGTGGAAAACAACATGGAATGGTAAAAAGATGCATTTCCGATGATTTCGGCATTTACATGGGAAAGAACGCAATGAAGAGAATGCAGACACTCCATGTCAGGTCATTAGAGGATATGAAAGGCAAAGAAGAGCATTACAAGCTGATGTGGTGGGAACATGATTTGTGTGAGTGCTGTAAGACTTTGCATTGATAAATATAACGCTGGAGGCATCGAGGCCGCCCTGCGGGACAACAAAGGATGTGGGCGGAAGGCAGAAATTATGGATTTCGATATTACATGGTGATAAACAAAGCGTGCCAGAAACCGAAAGATTTTGGATATGCGGCCGAGTTATGGTACCCTTCCAGTTTTACACGCTTTATCGCAAGATTGTATATGAAGTTGTAAACCAGAAAGCGGCCAATGCATGTGATAAAGAGAAGCGTGCACCCAAACCCCGGACGAGGAAGCCCGTTGGAGTGGGGGAATTGCTCTTCATACCGCCAAGGAATTTTTAAGGGAGCGTCCAGATAAGCTGGAACTGGCAGGAAAGGCGGTTCTGGATCTTGGGGGTGGCTATATGATGGCTTTCGGAGGCCACATTAAGGATTTGAGATTCCGAGAGCCTATTCTATAGAAAAGAAGGCGGACCGATTGTCCGCCTCCTCCTACCGCCTGAAAATTACAGCAGGTAATTATTTTCCCGATTTGCAATCTGCAGATCAATCAATTGATAGGTTGCGTATCCGCCGGCAACCAACGGCTCTTCCTTGCAGATTTCCTCTGCCTCCTCGCGGCTTTCTGTCTTGAGGATATACATACCGGCCATTCCCGGATATCCCCGAAAGACACCGCAGATTTCCAGCTTGCCCCCATCATCCAGTCTTTTCAGGTTTTCAACATGTTCCAGTATGACCTTTTTTGTCAGTTTATTATAGGTCTTGGTTTTCTTAATCATCATCATGTACATGGGATTTTCCATACGATATTCTCCTTTACAATTTGGCATTTTCGCTGTGGTTATGATGCTTGTCCGGCAATGGCAATTCATTCAGACCGGAATCCTTGCATTTGGGATAAATATAGTTTATCATAAAATAATGACAAAGGCTGTCACTATTTTTGGAAAGGAGTTTAAAAATGTCAAAAGCAGAACGGCTGATTGAAATGATGATAACAATCAATGCAAAGAGGGATTTTACAGCAGGTGAATTAGCCGAAGAATTTTCAGTATCAAAGCGGACCGTAATGCGGGATTTGCAGGAATTGGAACAAGCCGGTTTCCCCCTTTATTCAGAGGTTGGGGCGGCAGGTGGATATCATATCCTGAAGGAGCGGATTTTACCGCCCATTGCGTTTTCCGAAAGTGAAGCCAAGGCTGTATTTTTTGCCTGCCAGGCATTACAATTTTACCGTGATTTACCTTTTGAGCAGGAGAGAATCTCTGTCATGAAAAAATTTTTAAATTGTCTGCCGTTGGATATGCAAAAGAGTATTGCCCAGATTCAAAATAAAGTAGTATTTTGGATTCCGGACAGACATTGTAATTCGCCGCTGCTGAAATCCATGTTTCTTGTTACCATTAACCGCCACGCGGCCACAATACGGTATTCGTCAACACATGCGGAAAGTATCCGCACGATCATCCCCATTGGATTATATGCCATGAACGGACTTTGGTATTGCCCGGCATATTGTACCACGGCAAACCAAATGAGAGTATTTCGCGTTGACCGCATCAGGGAGCTCATAGAAGAAAAGCCCTATCCCAGAGGAAAATATCCGATTCCGGCATCTGTTCAGGAATATCTGGAGAAAACAGAGGTTGCAAACGATTATCATCTGAAGATTCAACTGACGGACATTGGAGTCAAACGCTGTGAAACCGAATGCTTGTTGGCAAGAGGATTAACGACATTTCCTGCTGACGGCGGAATCATTGATATGGAAATAAACCATGGGGCGCTGGAATGGGTTGCCGATTACATCCTGCCCTTTGGGAGCCATGCTACGGTACTGGAACCTGCAGAACTAATCGAGATTATAAAAAAGAAAATATTTGAATTGTATCAGCATTATAATACATCAAAATTATAATACATCAAAGGCTTGACATAATGGGAAGGAGAGAAGCACAATGGAACAATTAAGCTTATTTGATGACCGGAAGCAGAATGCCCCCCTGGCCAGCCGCCTGCGGCCGGAAAGTCTGGAGGAATATGTGGGGCAGGAGCATCTCATCGGGGAAGGGAAAATATTACGCAAATTAATCGAGTCGGATCAGGTGTCCTCCATGATTTTTTGGGGGCCTCCCGGGGTGGGGAAGACCACCCTTGCAAGGATCATTGCGAAGAAAACACGGGCGGAATTTGTGGAATTCAGCGCAGTGACCAGCGGGATTAAAGAGGTGAAGGAGGTCATGAACCAGGCGGAGCAGAACCGCAGGATGGGGATCCGTACCCTGCTGTTTACGGATGAGATCCATCGGTTTAATAAGGCACAGCAGGACGCCTTTCTGCCCTTTGTGGAGAAGGGGAGCATTATCCTGGTGGGGGCTACCACGGAAAATCCTTCGTTTGAGATCAATTCCGCTCTTTTGTCCCGGTGCAAGGTGTTTATCTTAAAGCCTCTGGAGGAGCCGGAGCTTGTAAAGCTCCTGCACCAGGCCCTGGAAAGCCCCAGGGGATTTGGCAGCCTTTTGATTTCCATCGGGGAATCCCAGCTTGCAGCTATTGCGCGGTTTGCCAACGGGGATGCCAGGACAGCTCTAAACACCCTGGAAATGGCGGTTCTGAATGGGAAAATGGACGAGAAGGCCGTGCTCTGTGTGGATGAGGAGCTTCTGGCCCAGTGCATGAACCGGCGTTCTCTTCTATATGACAAAAACGGGGAGGAGCATTACAACCTGATTTCCGCCCTTCACAAATCCATGCGCAACAGTGATCCGGATGCAGCCGTATACTGGATGTACCGGATGCTGGATGGGGGCGAGGATCCCCTGTACATTGCCAGGAGGCTGGTGCGTTTTGCCAGCGAGGATGTGGGGATGGCGGATTCCCAGGCGCTGCCCTTTGCCGTATCCGTGTTTCAGGCCTGCCATTTCCTGGGGATGCCGGAATGCAACGTCCACCTGACCCATGCCGTTGTATATCTGTCCATGGCGCCCAAGTCCAATGCCCTCTACATGGCCTGTGAGGCCTGCAAACAGGAGGTGCAAAAGTTTCCGGCAGAGCCGGTGCCATTGCAGATCCGCAATGCCCCTACGAAGCTGATGCAGGAGCTTCACTATGGAGAGGGGTATATCTATGCCCACGATACCGAGGAGAAGCTGAGCCGGATGCAGTGCCTGCCGGACACCCTTCAGGGGAGAAGGTACTATTTTCCCACGGACCAGGGGCAGGAGCGGAAGGTGAAGGAACGGCTGGAGGAGATTATGAAATGGAAGAGAGGGGAGTAAGGCGGGCCTTTTCCATGTATAATTTACAAACGCCTTACTTGTCGGGCAGCTCATTTTCTTATACAAAGTATAAAGCTATTTTTCTTTAAAAATATTTCAGACAAAGCTCTGTGAAAAATTCCTGTCATAAACCCTGTCCTTCTTCATATACATAGATTAAAGCCAGAAGGAGGACAGACTATGGAGGAATTGATTCGTATTTTTCCCTTACATTTACATGAATTTTGCCGCCAGGCCTTTGGGCGGAAATACCGGCCGGAGGAGATACGCATCCGCGTCCGGCAGCCCCTGCAGCTTTTAAACAGCGGGGAGGAGCTGTTCTGGAACGGAGAATGCCTCCAGGAGGCCTCCAAAGGCGCATATCGGGCTTCGGAGACAGACGTGCAGGAAATCCTTGACGCCATAAGCCGGTACTCTCTGTACGCCTTTGAGGAGGAGCTGCGCAGCGGATTTCTGACGATTCAGGGAGGGCACCGGGTGGGGCTTGCCGGGAAGGCAGTCTGTGAGGGGGGACAGATATGCACCCTCCGCCAGATTTCCTTTTTGAATATCCGCATTGCCGGGGAGCGGAAGGGATGCGCAGATTCGGTGCTGCCCTATCTTAGGGAGGGGGAACGCATCTACAATACCCTGATCGTGTCCCCGCCGGGCGTGGGGAAGACGACGCTTCTTCGGGACTGTATCCGCCAGATTTCCGATGGGGATGACGCCCACCTTGGGAAACGGGTGGGGCTGGTGGACGAGCGCAGCGAGCTGGCGGCTTCCTATATGGGATGTCCCCAGAAGGATGTGGGTCTTCGGACGGATGTGCTGGACTGCTGCCCCAAATCCCAGGGAATGCTTCTGCTGCTGCGGTCCATGTCCCCACAGGTGATCGGTGTGGACGAGCTGGGCGGGGCGGCGGATTACGAAGCAGTGGAATATGTGCTCCACTGCGGCTGCCGGATCCTTGGGACCCTCCACGGGGAGAGCCTGATGGAGATGGAGCAGAAGCCTTATCTGGCCAAATGGCTCCGGGAGGGATATTTTGAGCGGATCCTGTTTTTGGAGAGGGGACAGGGGCAGAGGCGGCGGTTCCATATCTACAATGAAAGGCGGGAGCAGCTATGCTAAGGGTGCTGGGAGCGGCGCTGGTGCTGGGCTCCTCACTGCTTTACGGCTGGAAGCTTAAAACACAGCTTTCGGATCATATGAACCAGCTCTTGGCAATCCGGGAGCTTTTTAAGATGCTGTCCGGTGAGATTGCTTACGCCAAAGCGCCTCTGCCGGAGGCCTTCGGGCGCATTGCCCGCAGGCAGGGCGGAGCGGTTTCGGATATTCTGCTGGAAATTGCCGGGCGGATGGAGCGGCCCGGGGAGGGAAGCCTTGGGGAGATTTGGTGTCAGGTATGGGAGCAGCACAGAGGAGAGCTTCTGCTTTGGGAGGAGGAGCTTTGGATCATACAGGGGATGGGAAAAAATCTTGGCTACCTGGATATTGAGATGCAGCGAAACCACATTGCCATGTATACCGGGCAGCTGGAGGAACGGATTGCGCAGGCCGGCAGGGAGCTTAGAGCCAAACAGAAGCTGTATCAATATCTCAGTGTGACAGGCGGGCTGTTCCTGATCCTGATATTGATCTGAAGGAGGCGATAGGATATGAGTATAAATCTGATTTTTAAGATTGCAGCAGTGGGGATCCTGGTGACTGTGATCAGCCAGGTATTAAAGCACAGCGGCCGGGAGGAGCATGCCTTCCTCACCAGTCTGGCAGGGCTTCTGATTGTGCTGTTCTGGATTGTGCCTTACATTTATGAGCTGTTTGAAACCATACGCAGCTTGTTTGCACTGTAAATTTTTTGGAGGCGCTTATGGACATGATCAAAATCGCTGTAATCGGGGTGGCTGCTGTGCTGCTGTCGCTGCAGCTTCGGAGCGGAAAAAGAGAGTACGAGCTGTTTATTGTGCTGGGGGCCTGCCTCTGTATCTTTGGATTTGTCCTGACCAAGCTGGATGTGGTGATTCAGGCAGTGAACCAGATGCAGTCCTATGTGCATCTGGATGTGGAATATGTGTCGATTCTGATTAAAATGATCGGCATTACCTATGTATCGGAATTTTCTTCCAATTTGTGCCGGGATGCCGGCTATCAGGCGGTGGCCGGACAGATCGAAATGTTCGGTAAGCTGTCCATTCTGGGAATCAGCATGCCGGTGCTGCTGGCGCTCCTGCAGACAGTCAGCGAATTTCTGCAGTAATTTGCGGGAAGGCGAAAAAACGGACAGGCGGAAAAAGCGGACAGGCGGAAAAAGCGGAAAAAGCGGGAAAAGTGGAAAAGAGGATAACTGGAAAAAAGTTACTTTTCAGGGGTCAGGAATGCGCACTAGCTGCGCATTCCGTGAGAACATGATTCAGGAGTGAGGGGCGATTTTTGCGTAGCAAAACTTTAAATATCGCCCCGAATCGTTGCTATGAGCGGCCCCTCGGGCCGTGAATAGTAACGGAAAAAAGGGGAAGCCGGAAGGGGGGAGCTGATGAAACGTAAGGCGGACAGAAGGAACGTATTCATGAGGAGGAGGCGGTGGCTGGCAGCGGCTGCATTTTTTTGGATCGCAGGCTCCGGAACAGCCCTTGCTCTGGAGCCAGATATCGGTCTGGCGTCTGAGGCCGTAGAGCCGGGAATCAGCCTGGCGTCTGCGACCCTGGAGCCAGATATCAGCCTGGCGTCTGAGGCCGTGGAGCCGGGAATCAGCCTGGCATCAGACACAGAGGAGGAGCAGGCAGGGGCTGGGGACATCGACCTGTCCCTGCTGGAGGAGCTTGATTTCTCCCAGGTGGAAAGCCTCCTGGACCGGCAGGAGGACACAGCGGGGATCCGCTTCGGGGAGCTGGTGAAGATGCTGGTACAGGGGGAGGAGGTGGACAAAAAATGGCTGTTTGAGACCTGTTGGGACATCCTTTTTCAGGAGATTGCGGAAAGCAAGGGCTATCTGGTTCAGATCGTGCTGATTGCGGCAGCCTTTGGGCTTCTGCATAATTTTGCAAATGTATTTGAAAAGGGTGCGGTGTCGGACATCAGCTTTTATATTGTATACATGATCCTGGTGGCAATCCTCATGAGGTCCCTCCTGCTGATGAGCGGCCTCCTTACCGATACCCTGAAGCTGATGCTGGATTTCATGCGGGCGCTGCTGCCGGCCTTCTGCCTGACCATCGTGATTTCCACCGGGTCGGTGACTGCCATGGGTTTCTATCAGCTGACGCTGTTTGTGATTTACCTCATTGAGGCTGCGCTGAACTATATCGTGCTGCCGGCAGTCCATGCCTACGTTGTGCTGGAGCTTCTGAACCATCTGACCAATGAGGATATGATTTCAAAAATGACAGGGCTGGTAAAAGGCGGCGTGGAGTGGATGCTGAAATTCCTGTTTACGCTGGTGATTGGCATCAATGTGGTCCAAGGGCTTTTAAGTCCGGCCATTGACAGCTTCAAGACCTCACTGTTTGCCCGGACGGCCAGCATGCTGCCGGGATTTGGAAATGCAGTCAATGCAGTGGCGGAAATCATGGTGGGAAGCGGCATTATTATCAAAAACGGCGTGGGGCTTGCCGGGATTATTGCAGTGATTCTGCTGTGCGCGGCGCCTGCGATCAAAATCGGGGCCATGATCTTGTTCTATAAGCTGGCGGCGGCAGTCATACAGCCTATTTCCGACAGACGGATCTCCGGCTGTATCAGCGGCATGGGCGAGGGGGCGCGGCTCTTTGGCAAGACGATGGCAACGGCAATGGTGATGCTGCTGCTCACCATTGCGCTGGTGGTGTCCTCCACAACCTAGGAGGGAGTCAGGGATGGCATATTTTTATCAATGGATCAAGAATATTGTATTTTTCTACATTTTAATGACAGCAGTGCTGCACCTGCTGCCCCAGAGCAGCTATCGAAAGTATCTGCGTTTTTTTGGAGGGCTGGTGGTGGCGGTCCTGCTGCTGCACCCTCTGCTGGATCTTATGGGCAGGGAGGAGGAGCTGTTGGAGCGTATTTTTTATGAGAGCTTTTGGCAGGATATGGAGACTGCGGCGCTGGATATGGAGGGAATGGAGGAATGGCAGTGGGAGGCCTATCAGGGAGAATTTGAAAAGGCCATTGCCAACGATATTGCGGGGCTGGTGCCGGAGGAATTCACGGTAAAGGAGATCCGGGTGCAGCTATCGAAGGAAGGAGGGCTGGAGACAATGGGAGTAGCGTCCCTGGAGCTGTATCTTCAGGCCCTTGGGGGCAGCGGGAGCCTGATCGGACAATTCACAAGGGCGGAGGACAGCAGCCGCTATCCCGGTCTTAAGCGGCTGAGGGACCGGCTGGAGGAATTTTATCAGCTGTCCGGGGAGCAGCTTTCCATCTATGTGCAGGAGGAATCATCATGAAAAAAATCAGTCCGTTGTTGGATAAATTGAAAAAAGTAAACCGCACCCAGCTGCTGATCGCCGGGCTGTTTGGCATCCTTCTTTTGGTGATTGCCCTGCCCACGGAGGAGAAACAGCCTGCCGGGGACAGACAAAAGGCCCAGGAGCCTGCCGGGCAGACGGAGGCTTTTGCCCAGCTGCCGGACACGGAGCTTTCTTATCAAAAGCAGATCGAGGAACAGCTGGAGGAGGTGCTGGGAAAAATGGAGGGAGTGGGGCAGGTATCGGTGATGATCACCCTGAAGGACAGCGGGGAGACCCAGGTGGAGAAGGATATCACAAGGACTGAGGAGAAAAGCGCAGAGGGGGACAGTCAGGGCGTAAGCCGCCAGAGCAGCGGCGTGAGCCTTGCGGAGGAGACTGTCTTTGACCAGGGGGAGGGCTCCTCCCAGAACCCCTTTATAAAAAAAGTAATGGTCCCCCGGGTGGAGGGTGTGCTGGTGGTGGCACAGGGAGCCGGAAATGCCGCGGTGGTAAAAAATATCTCTGATGCGATTCTGGCATTATTTCCGGTGGAAGCGCATAAGATCAAAGTGGTCAGGATGCAATCCGGTGAGTAAGAAGAATCACCAGAAAATTTATCGCCAGTAATGAGAGAGTCATAGTTATTGGTATAGTTTTTGCGGAACCGTTAATCCCAATTTATTGCTTCGTGGGGAACGGTTCCGTTCTCAGCTCTATCTAGATTTTGTTACCATCCATTGTAAAAAGCACCCTTAGATCGCCGACGCGGAGACGATAGCCTTCCGCTATGCCTTGCAGTCTTTTAATGGCTTTTTTGCTGTATTCTATTTGCATGATGATTCCCTTCGTAAATTTCAAAAGATCAGTTATCCAGCGTTTTCCAGCAAAATATCTACCGGAGAATCCGGTTTTTCTAGTTTCGTGTGAGCATAGCATAACATATTACATAAATCAAGGAGAACTTGAATAAAACCGGATTCAATGGCTGCCGTATCTGATACAGTGAAAAGGATTCTTGAGTAACTGATAATATACAAAAGTCAGAAAGTGGTATATATCACCGGATCGCAACATACAATCAAAGTAGTTAAAATGAATTGACAGGAGGTAGCCACGTGAAGAAAATTTTTAAAAAGAACCAGATTATCATTACTGCCCTGGCATTGATGATCGCCATTGCAGGATATTTGCAATACACAAGAAACGAGGTCAGCGATAAAGAGGCGCTGAAAGAGGTCAACAGTGATCTGAGTGAGGATACATATGAAATATCCGATGAGGATGCCTTTACACCGGAGGATATTTTTACCGATACTGAGGACAACAGCGGGACAGAAGACCAGAATGCGGATGCCGCGGTAGATACTCAGGGAGAAGCTGTTGCGGAGGATACCCAGGGCACGGATACAGCCATGGCAGATGCAGGGGTGGAAGGGTCTACAGACCAGATCGAGAATCCCGGCGAGGCGGTTCTCACAAGCACCTCAGTGGAAAATATTGATTTTGCCTCAGAGATGAAGCTGAACCGGGAGCAGATACGCTCCAAAAATAAGGAGACCCTTATGGAGGTCATCAACAATTCCAGCATTACGGAGGAGCAGAAGCAGGAGGCCGTGGACGCCATGATCCACCTGACCAGCATTGCGGAGCGGGAGGCAGCGGCAGAAATGCTCCTGGAGGCGAAGGGCTTCACAGACGTGGTGGTCAGCATCAGCGACGGCAATGCGGATGTGGTGCTGAATATGGGCGAGGTGACGGACGCCAAGCGGGCTCAGGTGGAGGATATCGTAAAACGCAAGACAGAGATCCCGGCAGAAAATATTGTGATCACGCCCATCCAGTAAATATTTGACAAGGGCAGGGGATTAGTATAAAATACTAGAGTTGAAGAAAGTGTTAGATACAGGAGGACCACATTGTGGCAGATCGGATAAATTTAAAAAAAGAGATTGAAAAAAGAAGGACATTTGCGATTATATCCCACCCGGATGCCGGGAAGACCACCCTGACGGAGAAATTTCTGCTCTATGGCGGAGCCATCAACCTTGCCGGCTCCGTAAAAGGGAAGGCCACTGCCCGGCATGCGGTGTCGGACTGGATGGAGATTGAGAAGGAGCGCGGTATTTCCGTTACCTCCTCGGTGCTGCAGTTCAATTACGGGGGCTACTGCATCAACATACTGGATACGCCGGGGCATCAGGATTTTTCCGAGGACACATATCGGACATTGATGGCAGCAGATTCGGCGGTGATGGTGATCGACGGCTCCAAGGGTGTGGAGGCCCAGACCAGGAAGCTGTTTAAGGTCTGTGTGATGCGCCATATTCCCATCTTTACCTTTATCAACAAAATGGACCGGGACGCCAATGACACCTTTGATTTGCTGGATGAGATTGAGAAGGAGCTGGGAATTGCCACCTGTCCCGTCAACTGGCCCATTGGCTCCGGCAAGAATTTTAAAGGAGTGTATGACCGCAATACCAGGCAGGTAAAGCTGTTTTCCGATACCCTGAAAGGAACCAAGGAGGGGATGGAGCGGGAGATCCCTATGGACGACCCGCAGCTGGGAGCAGAGATCGGCGAAGAATTCCTGGGACAGCTGCAGGAGGAGATTGAGCTTTTGGACGGAGCCAGCGCGGAGTTTGATATGGAGCTGGTATCCAAGGGAGAGCTGTCCCCGGTATTTTTCGGCTCTGCCCTCACCAATTTCGGCGTGGAGACCTTTTTACAGCATTTCCTGCAGATGACCACCTCACCCTTGCCAAGAAATTCCGACCAGGGGAGCATTGATCCCTTTGGGGAGGAGTTTTCGGCCTTTGTGTTTAAGATTCAGGCGAACATGAACAAGGCGCACCGGGACCGCATTGCCTTTATGCGGATCTGCTCCGGACGGTTTGAGGCCGGCATGGAGGTGACCCATATCCAGGGAGGCAGGAAGATGCGGCTTTCCCAGCCCCAGCAGATGATGGCCCAGGAACGCAAGATCATTGAGGAGGCCTATGCCGGAGATATCATCGGCGTGTTTGACCCGGGGATTTTTTCCATCGGAGATACCATTACCACCGCCTCGGAGCGGTTTGCCTTTGAGGGGATTCCCACCTTTGCGCCGGAGCATTTTGCCAGGGTGCGCCAGATAGATACCATGAAGCGGAAGCAGTTTGTGAAGGGAATCAATCAGATCGCCCAGGAGGGCGCCATCCAGATTTTTCAGG
>CAJUQB010000022.1:4531-28868 GCA_910588285.1 uncultured Lachnospiraceae bacterium | reverse complement strand
CTTCCAGGAGCTGGATTCCGGTATGGAAGAGATCATCGTGGGCGTGGTGGGCGTGCTGCAGTTCGATGTGCTGAAATACCGCCTGGAGAACGAGTACAATGTGGACATCAAGCTGGAGAATCTGCCCTATGAGCATATTCGGTGGATTGAGAATAAGGAGCTGGATCTGGACAAGCTGTCCGGAACCTCTGATATGAAGAAGATTGTGGATCTGAAGGGGAATCCGCTGCTGCTGTTTGTGAACAGCTGGAGCGTGGGGATGACCTTAGAGCGGAATGAGGGCCTGGTGCTGTCGGAGTTTGGGAGGAATTGAGGCGCTTTTTTGGGGTATAATAGACACAGAGGAACCGAGGTGCAGGCAGCTGCTTGATTCGCTGCCCGCGGCAATAAAATACATGAAGGAGGAATTTGGAAATGGCAGTTTTGAAGATTACGGAGGAGAATTTCAAGGCAGAGGTTCTGGAGAGCGGGAAGCCGGTGCTTTTGGATTTCTGGGCTACCTGGTGCGGGCCCTGTCAGATGCAGGGGCCGGTGTTTGAGGAGGCGGCGGAGAAGCTCTCGGACAAGGCCGTGTTTGGGAAGGTGAATGTGGACGAGGAGCCGGGGCTGGCACAGCAGTTTGGGGTGATGAGCATTCCTACCCTGATCCTGTTCCGGGACGGCAAGGCAGCGGATACCATGGTGGGCTTCCATCCCCTGGAGGAGCTTGAGAAAATAATTGCAAAATAATCCGGCAATTCCTTGACGAAAGGCCGGGGACATTTTATAATAAGAGCAGCCCAAGTGGCTGTTCTTATTCGTTTTGACATATTTTTCCCAAAAACAGTTGACAAGTGATCAAAAGTATACTAAGATAGAACAAGAAAAACGAACATAAGTTCGCTTAAACGAGACAGATTCAGATTACATAATACATGGATATAAAGGAGAATGAGTATGGCGAAGGAAGATAAGCTGAAAGCATTGGAAGCAGCGATTTCCAAGATTGAGAAGGATTATGGCAAGGGCGCCATTATGAAGCTGGGGGATTCCAACCGGAATATGAATGTGGAGACAGTTCCCACCGGCTCCTTAAGCCTTGACATTGCCCTGGGCCTTGGGGGCGTGCCCAAGGGGCGGATTGTGGAGATCTACGGGCCGGAGTCCAGTGGTAAGACTACCGTGGCCCTCCATATGGTGGCAGAGGTTCAGAAGCGGGGCGGGATCGCAGGCTTTATTGATGCGGAGCATGCCCTGGATCCGGTGTATGCCAGGAATATCGGCGTAGATATTGACAATCTGTACATATCCCAGCCGGACAACGGAGAGCAGGCATTGGAGATTACCGAGACCATGGTGCGCTCCGGGGCCGTGGATATTATTATCGTGGACTCTGTGGCAGCCCTGGTGCCCAAGGCGGAGATTGACGGAGATATGGGGGATTCCCACGTGGGCCTGCAGGCCAGGCTGATGTCCCAGGCTCTGCGGAAGCTGACGGCAGTCATCAGCAAGTCCAACTGTGTGGTGATCTTTATCAACCAGCTCCGGGAGAAGGTGGGCGTCATGTTCGGGAATCCGGAGACAACCACCGGCGGACGTGCGCTGAAGTTCTATTCCTCTGTGCGACTTGACGTGCGCCGGGTTGAGGCCCTGAAGCAGGCCGGAGAGGTGGTGGGCAACCATACCAGGATCAAGGTGGTGAAGAATAAGGTGGCCCCGCCCTTCCGGGAGGCGGAATTCGATATTATGTTCGGCAAGGGCATTTCCAGGGAGGGAGATATCCTGGATCTTGCTGTCAATGTGGGGATCGTGAACAAGTCCGGCGCCTGGTATGCATACAATGGGGATAAGATCGGCCAGGGGCGGGAGAATGCCAAGCAGTACCTGGCGGAGAATGAGGCCATCCGCGATGAGATTGAGGAGAAGGTGCGTACCCATTACCAGCTCTTAGGCGCCGAGGGGGAGGCAGCGGAGAGCACATCGGATGCCAAGGCAGATACCAAGGCCAATGCCAGGGCAGATGCCAAGACCAATGCCAAGGCAGATACCAAAGCGTATGCCAAGGCGCATGCAGGGGCAGATACAGCAGCAGATACCAAGGCAGATACAGCATCAGAGGCAAAAGCAGATGCGAAAGAGGAATAAGAGATGCTTGTAACCAGAGTGGAAGAGCTGGCGAAGGGAAAACGAAGGGTGTGGCTGGAGAACCAGCCGCCCTTTGTACTATATCGGGGTGAGGTGAGACAGCTGCAGCTGTCGGAGGGCAGCGAGGTGTCCGCAGAACAGTACCAGGAGCTTTTGGAGGCGGTGTTGATTCCCAGAGCCAGGAAACGGGCCATGCACCTGCTGGAGCAGATGGACCGCACGGAGGCTCAGCTGCGGGAGAAGCTTGCGCGAAGCGAGTATCCCCAGGCAGCGGTGGAGGCAGCAGTGGCGTATGTGAAGGGATTTCATTATATTGACGATTATCGTTATGCCTGCAGTTATATCCGCTACCGCTGTGACAGCAGAAGCAGCCGCCAGCTGGCCATAGAGCTGGCCCGCAGGGGCGTTCCCAGGCAGGTGGTGGAGGAGGCAATGGAGGCAGAGTACAGCTGTGAGGATGAGGGAGAGAAGATCAAACGATGGATGGAGAAGAAGCATTATGACGCTGCAGGAGCACAGCAGAAAGAGCGGCAGAGAATGTATCAATTCCTGATGCGGAAGGGATTTCGGACAGAGGATATTATGCGGTATCTCACATAGTTACTATTCACGGTGCCTTGCACCCTGCTGCAAGGCATCCGGCCAGTAAAATAGCGGTTGCGTGCATCCAGCCCCTCGCCGTCAGACGACTTTTCAATGGGCAGGATGCGTTACAGTTCGCGGCCGGTTAGGCCGTGAATTGCAACCTCACATAAGCGGAGAAGGAACGGAAGGGGCCGAAGAAGCAGTTGACAGAGCAGATTTCCTCTTTTATAATAGTAGCAAATCAGACAATGAATTGGACGGTGATATACGCAAATGACTACAATTAGGGAGATAGCGGCTATCGTCGGCGTTTCCCGTGGAACCGTCGATCGTGTGATTAATAACCGCGGAGGGGTAAAGCCTGAGACAGAAGCCAGGATCCGCCAGGCAATCGAATCCCTGAATTACAGCCCCAATATTGCAGGAAAGAGCCTTGCCATCAAGCGAAAAGAGCTGAAGTTTGGGATTATTTTCCGATATGACAATCCCCGCTATCAGATTACGGATTTTGTGCGGCGCAAGGCCCGGGACTTTCTTGCCTACGGGATTGAGACCATTATGCTGGAGGCCAACATAGACGATCCCCAGTCCTATGTTACAGCCTTTGACCAGCTGAAGGAACGGGGGGTATGCGGGGCCATTGTGATGCCGGACAACAATCCGGCTGTCATTGAGAAGATGAAGGAGATGCAGCAGAATGGTATGGTCATTGTCACCATTGAGACTCTGCTGGATCATTTTGAATGCCTGACCTCCATTGGCACGGATTTTTATCGCTGCGGAGAAGTGATCGGTTCCATGCTGGGCCTGATTACCGGCCGTGGCGGGAATACGGCGATTGTGACCTTCCCCAAGGAGCGGGAGAAGGCGGCCCGCCGTGAAGAAGGGGTGCTGAAGCGTCTTTCCGACGAATATCCGGAGGTGCGCATTGCAGATATCCTCAGGATGGAGGATGATGAATTTATCGGATATACCCGGACAAAAGAGCTGCTGGCAGCCCATCCGGAGATTGAATCGGTGTTTATCAATTCCACCAGTGTTGTGGGTGTCTGCCGGGCCATTGAGGAGCTGGGCAGAAGGATCAAGGTATTGTGCTTTGATTCCATTGCTCTGCCGGCTGTCCATGAGCTGGTTGACAGAGGGGTGATCCATGTGATTGTCAGCCAGCGGTCCCAGCTCCAGGCTACGATTGCCATGGACACGCTGTTCCGCTATTTTGTGTATGGAACCATGCCCCAGTGCAGTACCGTCTATACGAATGTAGAGATCAATATTGCAGGGAATTTGGATGGCTGACAGATACCCTTCTGAAAATTCCTATATGACACTTGAATCATAGAGATAGAGTATTGGCATACAACGCCCGGAAGACGCAGACAGCGTCTTTCCGGGCGTTTTTTCTGGGAAAGCCCTCGAGCCTTAAGCCATGCTACTGATAAGCCCCTCCCTGATAGGTCTGACCCATCAGGATGGAAAAGTGAAAGATCGGCCGGTCGACCCGGAGGATCCGCATGGGCATATGGGGGACATTGCCAGGGAGAAACAGCAGGGTGCTTTTGGTGAGCAGAAAGGTTTCTCCTTGAATGGCAACCTCTATTTCCCCGTTCAGGGCATAAGGATCCTCCGGGTTGCTGCCAAAAAAGCCGATCAATTCATCCTCTTCATGCACATGCTCCGGGAAAACCGGGGAGCGCTCCGGCACACGGTAATACCAGGCGGTGTTCATTTGGAAGGCGCCGGGGACCACGGAACCGTCGATCCACAGGATCCGCTTTGCAAACCTCTGATACATTTCTACAAACTCCGGCGGGCCTGTGACCGGGCATTTGAGCTCCTGAACCAGATAGTTGTCATAGCTTTCTTTTTTTTTGTTTTTCTTCATTGATTTTCCCTCCATAAATTGGAAAATGTGCTCGAACACATTTGTTGAAATAATTATAGTATAAAGATAGAAAATTGTCAAATTATATTGACAAGGGAGAGCCCATGTAATATAATATGCTTACAAAATGTGTCCGGGCACGAAAACAACGGTCACCAGGAAAAGGTGAAGAGTTATGTATGTGGATCGCTTTTTTTAAAGAGGGTCCTACCAAGGAAAAAGGAGAAAAGGTATGAAAAAAATCAAAAAAATGTTAGTGCTGCTTCCTGCAATGGCAATGCTGTCAGGCATTTGCCTTGCCGGCTGTTCCAAAGAGCCTGCAAAGGATCCGGCTGCGGCAGATCAGCCAGAGGAAGGGAACAATGACCCGGCAGGCGGATCAGAAGAAGGCGGGGCCCAGGCATCGGATGAGACGTCTGGGAATCTGGAGGATCAGACCGTGCGCATTGCCATGGCGTTTGACCCGGCGACCATGGAGCCCTGGGCTGCCATGGGGGATGGCCGTGTGGATGTGCTGCGCTGTGTCTATGAATATTTGTTTGATTATGAATGCGTTGGGGGAGACCTTCTTCCGGTCATTGCCTCCGGCTATGAGCAGGTAGATGACACCACTTATCAGGTGACGCTTTATGATAATATTTATGATTCCCAGGGGAACCATATTACTGCAGAGGATGTGGTATTCAGCTATGAGACCTGTATTGAACTTGGGAACCAGGCAGTGGGAATGAGCGCAATCGAAAGCGTTACGGCGCTGGATGAGACTACAGTCCAGATGAAGTTTGTCACTACGGCAGCCGGCACCTTTGCCAATTCCGTTACCAATGTATGTATTGTCTCCAAGGCTGCCTATGAGGCTGATCCGGATCATTTTGCTTCCAAGCCCATCGGAACAGGGGCGTATGTTCTGGATGAATTTGTACCGGGCTCCAATGTGGTATTCAGCAGGAGGGATGATTACTGGCAGACCGAGGAGCTGCGGGCAAGGCTGTCCCAGGCAAATATCGGGCATGTGGAGTACAAGGTGATACCGGAGGCATCACAGCTGTCAATCGCCCTGGAATCCGGGGATGTGGATATTGCCTATTATATCCCCACATCGGATATTCACCGCTTTGAGGGGGTGGAGGGGTATCAGGTAACGTCCCTGCCCAAGGACCTGGCAGAGGTGATCCTTTTTAACTGTGATGAATCAAATGTATTTTCCAATCAGCAGCTTCGGCAGGCAGTGTGCTATGCCATTGATTCTAATGTGGTGCTTCAGAATGTATATGACGGCGCAGGCGGTGTCTGCAAGACCTACGGGGCGCCGGTGTTTGCGGATTATAACAAGGAGTGGGACAATGAGGAATACTATGAGTATAATCTGGAAAAGGCCAAGGAGCTGCTGGCCGCTGCCGGATATGAAGAGGGATTAAGCATAAGGCTTATGACAGACAATGGTCCTGTCCATGCACGCATGGCTCAGATTATCCAGTCCTTATTGGGACAGGTTGGCATACAGGTGGAGATCCTCCAGTATGACAATACGCTGATCAATACCTATCGGTTTGATCCCACACAGTTTGACTTTTACATTGCAAATAAGTCCTCCTTTGATTTCATAACCTCTGTTTGGAAATTCAGCTTTGATATGGTCAGCTACAAGGGCCAGACCCTGAATTTCTATAAGGATGACCAGCTGCAGACCCTGCTGGAGACATCCCTGGACAGCAAGACCCACACCGCGGAGAACGTGAATGCTGTCCATGAATACCTGAAGGATATCTGTATTGGCTATGGCGTCTGCTATGGGACGAACTATGTGGTAGCCAATGACAGAGTCAGCGAGCTTGCCATTGATTTCAAATCGAGAATTGTAGGCGGCGCCTGCTCCTTTCAGGAAGCAGGACAATGATTCGGTGGAAGCGAAAAAGCTGTGAGAACTGTTTACGCCTGCCGCGGTGGGGGACTGCCGCGGCAGGGATGTCTCAGATACGAGGTTGATTATGATCAGATATATATTGAAACGGCTGCTCTTGATGCTGCCGGTATTGATTGGGGTTACCATTATGATTTTTACCATCATGTATTTTACCCCCGGAGACCCTGCTACCAACATTCTTGGGTCAAATGCAACGCCGGAGCAGATTGAAGCCAAGAAGGAGGAGCTGGGGCTGAATGCGCCCTATCCGGTGCGTCTTGGGAATTACATGAAGGATGTATTTTTTCATTTTGATTTCGGACATTCCTACATCAATGGGCGTTCCGTTTCCGAGGATATCCTGTCCCGGTATCCGGCAACCTTTACGG
The DNA here is from genome assembly GCA_910588285.1 of uncultured Lachnospiraceae bacterium. Lineage (GTDB taxonomy): Bacteria > Bacillota > Clostridia > Lachnospirales > Lachnospiraceae > 14-2. The sequence continues at coordinate 21,985 of CAJUQB010000022.1, read as the reverse complement.
TTGCATTTTTAAGTATTGCCCTGGCGTTGTGTATTGGCGTTCCTCTGGGGGTGATTGCAGCCACCCATCAGAACAGGATCGGGGACTATGTGGCCATGCTGATTTCGCTTTTTGGCGTGTCCATGCCGAATTTCTGGGTAGGGCTGATGCTGGTGATCCTGTTTGCCCTGAATCTTGGATGGCTTCCGGGAACCGGGATCGGGGGGCCCAAGTATTATATTCTGCCCTGTATTGCCTGCGCCCTCAATGGAATCGCGTCCCTTGCACGCCAGACCAGGTCCAGTATGCTGGAGGTCATACGCTCGGATTATATTGTGACAGCCCGGTCCAAGGGACAGACAGAGCGCAAGGTAATTTACCGGCATGCACTGACCAATGCCCTGATCCCGGTAGTTACCAGCGCTGCGGGGGCATTCGGCTCCCTGCTGGGGGGCGCTCTGGTCATTGAAACGGTATTTGCGATTCCCGGCCTTGGCACCTATATGGTGAGCGCCATCAATAACCGGGATTACCCGGCCATTCAGGGCTCCGTATTTTTTGTGGCGCTTACCTTCAGTCTTGTGATGCTGCTTGTGGATCTGATCTATGCGTTTATTGACCCGCGGATCAAGGCCCAGTACCAGGGAAAGGTGAGGATAAAGAAATGAACAGAAAAAACAGACCCTTTGTAACAACCTTTCGGAGGCTTTGCCGCAATAAAATGGCAGTCATTGGGATGTGTATTTCCATATTTCTTGTATTGGTGGCTGTTTTTGCACCTCTGCTTATGCCCTATCCCTACGACCAGTCTGATTTTGCGGCTACCTTTGCAAAACCAAGCTCCGCCCATCTGTTCGGAACAGACGATCTGGGGCGGGATATCTTGAGCCGGCTGATCTACGGCGCCCGCTATTCGCTGCAGATTGGAATCATATCGGTTGCCGGGGCCATGGTGGGGGGAATTCTTCTGGGATCCATCGCAGGCTATTTTGGGGGCTGGGTAGATGATGTCACCATGCGTTTTCTGGATATCATCCAGGCAGTTCCGGGCATGGTGCTCTCCATTGCTGTCTCCGCGGTGCTGGGGCCGGGATTCGGGAATTGCATACTGGCATTGACCATTGGCATGATCCCAAGCTTTTCCCGCATGATGCGCGCCTCCATTTTGAATGTACGGAAAATGGAATACCTGGAAGCAGCCACTTCCATCAACTGCAATCACCTGCGCATTATCCTGCGGCATGTGCTTCCCAATGCGCTGTCGCCCCTGATCGTCCAGGCAACCATGTCGGTTGCAACTGCAATCCTGATCGCAGCATCCTTAAGCTTTATTGGCCTTGGGGTACAGCCGCCGGAGCCGGAGTGGGGAGCCATGCTTTCGGCGGGCAGAGGATATTTCCGGGATTATCCCCATCTTGTGTGGTTCCCGGGAATTACGATCATGGTAGCAGTGCTTTCCCTGAATATGTTTGGGGACGGGCTGCGGGATGCACTGGATCCAAAGCTGAAAGATTGAGAGGGCAAAGGCGTGGAAAAACAGACAAACAACAATAGAAAAGATATCCTGCTTTCCGTGCGCAATCTGAAGGTTCAGTACACGGCAGGCGGAGAGGTCATACAGGCAGTGAATGACGTATCCTTTGAGCTGAAGCGGGGACAGACCATAGGGCTGGTAGGCGAGACAGGCGCAGGAAAGACCACTATTGCCAAATCAATCCTGCGGATTCTGCCAGACCCGCCGGCAAAGGTGGCCGGCGGCGAGATTTTTCTGGAGGGGCAGGAGCTTTTGTCTATTCCGGAAAAGGAGATGCGCAGAATCCGGGGAAATAAGATCTCAATGATCTTTCAGGATCCCATGACAGCTCTCAATCCGGTATTTTCCGTGGGCAGCCAGATTGAGGAGGTCATCCGGCTTCACAATGAGAAAATCAGCAATCATGAGATGGTACAGAAGGCCATGGAGATGCTGGAGCTGGTGGGGATTTCCAGAAACCGATACCATGAGTACCCTCATCAGTTTTCCGGCGGCATGAAGCAGCGGGTCATTATTGCAATGGCATTGGCCTGCAATCCCCTTCTCCTGCTTGCGGATGAGCCCACAACGGCGCTGGATGTGACTATACAGGCCCAGGTGCTGGATATGATGTACCGTTTGAAGGAGCAGTATCATACCTCCATGATCATGATTACCCATGATATGGGGATCGTGGCAGAGGTATGCGATGTGGTGGCAGTGGTATATGCCGGCGAGATTGTGGAGCTGGCAGGCAAGGAGGCCCTGTTCGACCATCCGATGCATCCCTATACCAGGGGCCTGTTTGACTGCATCCCGGATATCGGGAAAAAGACGGATCTGCTGTATACCATTCCGGGAACCCTTCCCAACCCGGCCAGCCTGCCGGAGGGATGCTATTTTCATCCCCGCTGCAGCTATGCCGCAGAAGCGTGCAAACAGGGAAGGATTCCAATGACTGAAGTGGAGCAGGGGCATTTTTGCCGTTGCTGCCGTCTCGAAGGCCAGGAGGAGCAATCATGACTGCAATTGTAGAGGTAAAGCATTTAAAAAAATATTTTCATACGCCCAGCGGCGTTCTGCATGCGGTGGATGACGTCAGCTTTTCCATCCAAAAGGGCCGTACCATGGGCATTGTTGGGGAGTCCGGCTGCGGGAAATCCACCCTGGGGCGGACGATTGTGCACCTGCTGGACAGCACATCCGGAGAGATTTTCTTTGACGGGGAGAATATCACCCAGGTGAAGGGCAGGAAGCGGAAGCTGGTCCGGGAGAATATGCAGATTATTTTCCAGGATCCCTTTTCCTCCCTGAATCCCCGGCTGACGGTAAAGCAGACCATCAGCGAGCCGCTGATTCTTTCCAAACGCTTCCGGAAATCAGAAATAGATGCAGAGGCGCGGCGGATTATGGAGGTTGTGGGGCTTGCAGAACGCCTGGAGGGCTCTTATCCCCATGAGCTGGACGGGGGCAGGCGCCAGCGTGTGGGGATCGGAAGGGCCCTTGCACTGAATCCCAGGTTTGTGGTCTGCGATGAGCCGGTATCTGCGCTGGATGTCTCGGTGCAGGCCCAGATTCTGAACCTGATCAAGGAGCTCCAGCGGGAGCTTGGCGTGGCATTTTTATTTATCACCCATGACCTGTCGGTGGTAAAGCATATTTCCCATGATATCTGCGTGATGTATCTGGGACAGCTTGTGGAGACAAGCCCCTCGGATGAGCTGTTTGACAAGCCCCTTCATCCCTATACCAAGGCTCTGCTGTCGGCAATTCCATCAACGGATATCCATCATAAGAGAGAACGGATTTTATTGAAGGGGGAGGTATTGTCCCCCATTGACCCAAAGCCAGGATGCAGATTCGCGGCACGCTGTGAATATGCATGTGACCTTTGCGCAAAGGAGCAGGTGCTGGAGGAGGTTCTTCCGAACCATTTTGTGTCCTGCTGCCGCGTAAGGGAAATCAATGCACTGGAGGAATCATAATGCAAAATACAGAGAAATGGATTGAGACATTTATTGTTCCGGATCCAGACATAGAGCAGCTTGCAATTACAGAAGACAGCTATCCCCTCAACATGGCGCTGCATCAGGAGGACCCCATCCGCCTGGAGGAATATGGGTATGTGGAGGAGGAATATCTTGTCTCTGGTTTTGCCAATGTGTATGCATGGAAGGGGACGACAGGGCGGCCCCGGATCCGGTCGGAGCATGGACCCTATTGTACCCGCATCCTTGTGAGAAAGCCTGCGGACAGGGCAAGCTTCAGCGGTCACGTTATGGTGGAGATGATGCATGGCGGCTGCCGGATCGACAATCCCAGCGTTGGCTGGGGGAGCGCTTTTGAGCACATCATGGCCTCCGGGGACGGCTATGTGGGCATGTCCATTGCCGGCTCCACCTTTGAGGCTCTTAAGACCTTTGACCCCGGGCGCTACGGGGCGCTGGAATTGAAAAATCCGCTGCCGCCAGGGCAGAGGGGACCAGTGGGAAATATGGCTTCCAGTCCGGATCAGTGGGAGCACAACAAGGGCGGCGCCATGGAGGATCTGGCAGACCAGGAAAAGGGCCTGGATATGGACATTATGAGCCAGGTGGCGGCCATGATCAAGAGGGGAAGGCCGGGGACTCCCTTTGCCGGATACGGAGCAAAATATGCTTACCTGATAGGCGTAACCTTTGCGGAGATTCCCTGCTACGTGTCTGCCGTGATGCCCTATTCCATGCTGGACGGCTTGCGGCCGGTGTATGACGGCGCAGTGATCTACATGTCCGGCAGGGCCGGAAATCTGAACCGGGAAGAGGATATTTTGTCCTGGGATGATCCCCGCTGCAAATGCGGCGGCATGGTGCCGGTTGTGCGGATCCAGACTGCGGGGGATATGCGGGGCACATTGCCGCATCCTCTGTGGGCCTGTATGTTCCGCAGTGAAAACAGCGACGAACCGGGAAACCTGGGCAGGTGCTATGAGGTGGCGGGAACCTCCCTGAAGTACTGTGCAAGGGGGGACGTCCGTACATATCCGGGATCTGAGGAGCTGAAAAAGGCCGGGGTGGAGCAATATCACCAGAAGCTGAATCCCCTGCGGGGGACGCGGCCGGAAGGGATGAAGGTGTCCATTATGCCCCATTTTATTGCAGGGGTTTACCGCAATCTGAAGGATTGGGCAGCCAGGGGGATCCCAATGCCAAAGGCGCCCTACCTGGAGATGACCTGCGGATACCCGGATGCAGACTTTGTGTATGACACCCATGGGAATCAGCGGGGAGGCGTACGCACCCATTATGTGGATGTGCCGGCAGCAGCCTATCTGGAGGATGGGACGATCCTTCCGTTCGGCCCGGAGAAAATGCAGGCGCTGTACGGAACAAGGGAGCAGTGGCTGGAGAAAACGGCAGAGCGGATCCGGCAGATGGTGGAGGAGCGCTGGATCCTGCCGGAAGGCGGCGAGGCGCTTCTGGATGAGGCCAGGCAGCAGGCACTTTCAGATGAGGCCTGGAAGCCGCAGCCTTCGGATGAGGCCGGGCAGCGGGAGTATTGTGACAATGAGAAACGGAGGGAATAAAGTGGAAGCAAAGGTAATTGTTGATAAACATATATTGGAACGCATTGACCGGACCTGTCTGGATGAAAAGCGGCTTCGGTGGAAGGAGGCAGTGAAGGCTGCCCCCTACAAGCTCCATGTGGACCGGCAGAAGTATGCCACGGAATCGTGGCTTGAGACCGAGGGGGAGGACATTGAGATTCGCCGTGCCAAATTGCTGGCCCATGTGCTTAAGAATATCGAGATCAGCATCCTGGATTTTGACGTTATTGTAGGCCGCGTGGGACCAACTGTGGTGGGGGCGTATACAGCCATTGACACCTGCGGGGACTATCTGGACGGCATCTGGGGAGAGGAGGGCAGGGTGCAGTTTTCTATGCATGACGAGTCCCGGCTTTCCCCAGAGGAAATCGAGATTCTGCGGGAGGCCTCCCGGGTGTTCGGGGGCAAATCTGCCGCAGATATGGGGAATAAGCTGTGGGCCGATATTCTTGGCACATGGCCTCAGGATATCCTTGAGGCAAGGCTGAAGGATCCGCCCTTAAATACCGGCAATTTTGGGAATTCCACCAATACCATTGATTTTGAGAAGATCCTGAATAAGGGGCTTAAATTTTTTATAGAAGAAGCCAAGGCGCACATGGAGGATTTTGTTGCCAATGAACGCCAGGGGCCGGACAAATATTATTTCTGGAAAGCAGCTGTCATTGTGTGCAGGGCTTGCATTGAGCTATCCCACCGGTACGCTGCCCTGGCAAGGGAGCTGGCCCAGGAGGAGGCGGACCCCCAACGCAGGGAGGAGCTTCTGCTGATTGCAAGGACCTGCGAACACGTTCCGGAGCATCCGGCGCGGAATTTCCATGAGGCGCTCCAGTCCATGTCCATGACCGGAATCTGCAAGGCCATTGAGCATCCCATGCATAATCACCCCCAATGGGGACGGGGAGACCAGTACCTCTATCCCTTCTTTATCAGGGATCTCAAAGAGGGGAGGCTTACGGAGGGCCAGGCCATGAATCTGCTGGCAGAGCTGATCGGGCGCTGGGGAACGACCATCTATGTGGATACAGGAACCCACAGGGAGACCCATCAGGTTACTTTTGCCATCAACAGCATCAACTTGGGAGGGATTACCCCAGAGGGCAGGGAGGGCTCCAATGAATTGAGCTACATGTTCCTCCACGCGCTGGGGCTGCTGCGCCAGTCCTCGCCCACCGTAGGGGTGCGCTGGAACCATGATACGCCGGACTGGCTGATGCGCAAGGCCATCAAAACCAATGTTCTCACCGGCGGAGGGATTCCACTTTTTGAAAATGAGGAAGGGATTATCCGACTGTTCGTGCGGGACGGGATTCCGCTGGAGGAGGCCAGGGATTGGGTCGGCCGGGGCTGTGTCTGGCCGGCGCTGCCCCAGCGCTCGGAATATAAATGCGGTGCAGCAGGCTTTAACAATGCTGCGATCCTGCACCTGGCGCTGCACAATGGTGTGGCTATCACCGGCAAAGCCCTGGGCCTGAAGACCGGTGATCCAAGGAGTTTCCGGAAATTTGAAGAATTGTGGGATGCCTATGTGGCGCAGCACCATTTTATTATGCATCGGACCCTGTGGATGGCAAACCTGGCCCGGGATATCCAGGCCAGATACTTAAGGCTGCCCTTCCTGTCAGCAATGTCAATCCAGAACTGCATGGACGAGGGGTACGATACCCTGGTTCCCAACCTCAAGTCTGAGTATGGGATTACAGACCGGGCGGTGATTGATACGGCAGATGCCCTGATTGCAGTGAAAAAGCTGGTCTTTGACGAGGGGAAGTTGACCATGGATGAGCTGATGGATGCTCTGGACAGTGATTTTGCCGGGGAGAAGGGGGAAGCCGTCCGAAGGCTGTGCCTGGATGCGCCGAAATTCGGCAATGGTATTCAGGAGGCGGACGATATGGCCCGCAGGGTCAGCCTGATGTCAGCAGATTCCATCACTAGCTGGGATAATTCACCCTATACGCCCTTCAAGTCCTTGCGGGAGGGGCTGTCCTGGCACTATGCGGCAGGCCTGGGGGTTGGGGCGCTGCCCAATGGCAGGAAGGCAAAGGAGCCCTTAAATGACGGTTCGGCCTCGCCGATGCGGGGGATGGATAAGAAGGGGCCGACAGCGGTTTTGCGCTCTGTGCTCCATGCAAATTTTGGCGACCATTCCTATGTGCAGGCATTGAACCAGAAGTTTCCCAAGGATATGTTTGAACATGACAATGCCGTCGATCAGCTGGTGGCGTACACCAATGCATTTCTCGGAGCCGGAGGTACGCACATCCAATATAATCTAGTGGATGGAAAAGAGCTGCTGGATGCCCAGGAGCATCCCCAGGAACATTCGGACCTGCTGGTGCGTGTAGGGGGCTTCAGCGCATATTTTGTACAATTATCCAAACAGATTCAGAATGATATAATCCAGCGGAGCGAGCATACCTTATAAAATAGAGAAAAGAGGAGAAGCGTACATATGGCTGTGGGAAAGGTGACAGAGGCACTGATCCGGTTTGCCCTGGAAACAAAATACGAAGACATACCAGAGGAGGTGGTCCGCACCCAGAAGAAAAGCCTTCTTGATTCCATTGGCGTGATGGCCGCAGCTACCACCCTTGAGCCTGCCTGCGCGCCGTTTATCGGATATGCGGTGGACAACAGCCGGGAGGAGGCCTGCACCATTATCGGCACCGGCAGGGGGGCCTCCCCGGTGCTGGCAGCCATGGCCAATGGCGCATTGATCCATGCGCTGGATTATGAGGACGGGCATGATGGATCCAAGACCCATCCCAATACAGCGTCCATCCCAGCCCTGCTGGCCCTAAGCCAATCCATGGAGCTTGGGGGCAGGGATATGCTGGCAGCTATGGCAGTTTCCGGCGAGATCGCATGTCGGTTAAAACAGTCTCTCCGGGTGAATGATCTGGCCTGCGGCTGGTATTCGCCGCCCATGTTCAGCGCCTACGGCGCAGTGCTGGGAGGGGCGCGGGCGCTGGGACTTGACCAGGGACGCACAAGGGATGCCCTTTCCATCTGCATGACCCAGATCCTCCTTCCGGGACAGAGCGCATGCTCTGGAGAATCCGTGCTGCGGGCCGTGCGGGATGCATTTTCGGCAAAGGCAGCCGTATTTTCCCTCCTTATGGCAAAGGCCGGGGTAACCGCCCGGCTGGATGAGCCCTTTGAAGGGAAGCTGGGGCTGTTTCGGATGATGGCCAATGGCGATTATGATCTCCGGGTGATCCTGGACGGTCTCGGGGAGCAGTGGGAATGCGCAAGGCTTAGGTATAAGGCCTGGCCCTGCTGCGGAACGGTCCACGGCGCCCTGGATGCGGTCTTGGAGCTGGTGAATCAATATGAGCTTCGTCCGGATGAGGTCCAGGAGATTCATTTGGAGGTAAATCCCAACCATTTGCGGGTATTGGAGCCTTATGAGGTGAAATACAGGCCCAAAAGCCTGGCAGCGGCAAAGTTCAGCATGCCCTTCTCCTTGGCTTTGGCTGTCTGGAACCGGGATCTGCGGCTGGATATGTACCGGGAGGAGGCACTGAAGGATGAACGGCTCCTTCAGATGGCCCAGAAGGTCACCTACTGCCTCCGGGCCGGGGCAGTGACAGGGGACGATGGGGGGGACGACCACATTACGGTTGTTCTAAAGACGGGAAGGGGCAGCTTCAGGAAGGAGCAGTTTGTCTCCCTGGGCGCACCGGAAAAGCCCTTAAGCGAGGCAAGGCTGGCGAAAAAGTTTTTGGACTGTATGCAGTTCAGCAGATATCGATACAATCCAGAAAAGATACAGAAGCTACCCGGAGAAATCAAAGGACTGGAGCAGCTCCCAAGCGTGGGAGCCTTTGTGCACAGGTATTTTTCGGCAGGAGAGGAGAGCGGCAGATGAACAATAGAAAAATTGCGATCATCGGGACCGGGATGATTGCTTCCGGCCTGGCGGTTTTATGTACCGGCCATGGGTATCAGACAACGGTATATTCCAGAAGCGGGGCGTCCGAAGGACGCTGCCGCCAATTTTACGATAAGGCATTTGAACAGCTGGCAGCCCAGGGGCTTATGACACGGGAGCAGGCAGACATCTGCCGTACCTATCTCTTTTTTACGGAGGATTACTCAGCCCTTGGGGAGGCGGAGCTGGTCTTTGAATGCATTGTGGAGGACCTGGGGAAAAAGCATGAGGTATACAGGCAGCTGGAAGCTTATTGCGGGCATCTGAAGGCAGTCTGCTCCGCAAGCTCCTCCATCGTACCGAATGCGCTGGCAGAGGGCATGGGACGCCTGGAGGACCGGATCCTTGTGGCACATCCCTTCCACCCGGCCCATATGGTTCCCTACATAGAAATATGTGTTTCTGACCGGACAAAAAGGGAGACGCTGGATTATGTATGCCAGGTTCTTGGGGAGCTGGACCGCAAGCCGGTTATCCTGAAAAAGCCGACCCCGGGCTTCATCGGAAACCGCCTCCAGTTCGCCCTGCTGCGGGAGGCTATAGAACTGGTGGAGAGCGGGATCGCCGACCCCAGGGATATTGACGCCTGCCTGGCCTACAGCTTCTGTCCCCGCTACACCTCCATTGGGATTTTTGAACATTTTGACAATGGCGGCCTGGAGCTCTGCAGCACGGTGTGCCGCAATTTATTTCCGATCCTTGGCAATGGGAAGGAGGTTCCGGGGATGCTTCAGGAGCTGGTGGAAGCCGGGAACCTGGGGGCAAAGACCGGCAGGGGCTTCTATGAGTGGGAGGGAGTGGATCCAGATGCTTACGAGAAGCGGGTAAATGCGCCCTATTGGAGGTTTTGCTCCTGGAAGTATCCCGGGGGAAGGGAGGGGGAGCATGGAAGTGAATGAGAAGCAGATATACGATATGGAAATCAAAGCCCCCATTTTTAATATTCAGACCCTCTGCATTCATGACGGTCCCGGGATCCGCGTTACGGTATTTGTAAAGGGCTGCCCGCTCCGCTGCATCTGGTGTGCAAACCCGGAATCCAATGAGGCGGCAGCCCAATTGATGACCTATGCCGGCAGGTGCACTGGCTGCGGTCAGTGTATGGATGTCTGCCGGCAGCAGGCAATTGTCCTGCAAAAGCAGGAGGGGAGGCGGATTGCAGCTACGGATCATGGGGCCTGTCTGGACTGCGGCCAGTGCGTTTCGGTATGCCAAAACGGAGCACGTGAAATTGTGGGGAAAATGCGGACCGTTTCAGAAGTTCTGGAGGTGATTTTGCAGGATAAGCTCTTCCTGGATGCATCCGGGGGCGGAATGACCATCAGCGGCGGCGAGGCTCTGGCACACCCGGAATTTTCACGGGCCTTGTTCTGCGCCTGCCAAAGGGCGGGGATCCATACTGCTATAGAAAGCTGTGTATTTGCATCCCGGGAGGTAATCGACCGGGTATTTGCGCATGTGGATCTTGGACTTCTGGATATCAAGCATATGGACCCAGGGGAGCATGAGCGGCTGACCGGGGTGCCGAACGGGCAGATTCTTTCAAATATCAAATATATTTATCATGAGAGGAAGGTTCCGGTGATCATCCGGGTTCCGGTAATTCCCGGTAAAAATGACGGGATTTCCAATATACGGGCCGTGGGGGAATTTGTGTCGGAGGAGCTTGGCAGGCAGGTGCCGGTGCATCTGCTGCCGTACCATCAGCTGGGGCTGTCAAAATATGAAGGCCTGGGCCGCCCCTTTGGCCCTTTGATCCGGATTCCGGAAAAGGAGCATATGGAAAGGCTGCGAGCCCTGGTGGAGTCCTATGGGCTGCAGGTACAGATTGGAGGATGAAAAGAGTGGTAATGTTTCAGAAGGATGAGCTGGAAGTGGTAGGGATGTATCCGGATGTAAATGGGCGGAGCGTGGAAAAGCTAAATACGCCGATTACGCCCAAGGAGAATTTCCTGAGACTGTTGCAGGGGGAAAAGCCCCTGTGGATCCCCATGGATGGCGATGTGATACGGCTGACGCCTGCCATAGTTCCGGATCACAGGGCACGGGGCTTTGTGATGGAGGCCCAGAGCTTTGACCCGAATCGGGAGGGGGGAGGCCCGGATATGTTCGGCGTGGAATGGGAATGGGTGCCAAAGGCCGGCGGCTCCATGGTGCGGCCGGGGAACCCGAAGGTAAAGAATATTGCGGAATGGGAAATGGATATTGTATTTCCGGAGCTGGACCGTTGGCCCTGGGAGGCCAGTGCAGAGGCCAACCGAATGTTCATTGACCAGGAGGAACGGCTTGTGGGCATTACCATCATGAACGGGCTGTTTGAACGGCTGGTTTCCTTCACCGACATGGGGGAGGCCATGATTTCCCTGGTGGATGAGGAGTGCCAGGAAGGGGTCAAAAGGTTATTTGACCGGCTGGCAGACTTCTATCTCGATATGATTGGAAGGTTCCGGCAGTATTTTCGAATGGATCTTCTTGTCTTCCATGATGACTGGGGCTCTCAGCGGGCGCCTCTTTTTTCCCTGGAGACCTGCAGGGAGATGGTGGTGCCCTATTTAAAGCGGATTGTGGATGGTGCCCATAGCATGGGAGTTGCTTTTGAGCTCCATTCCTGCGGGAAGAATGAGCTTCTGGTTCCGGCCATGGTGGAGGCAGGGGTGGATCTGTGGAACGGGCAGGAGGTCAATGATAAGAAGCTGCTCTGCGACAGGTATGGGGATCATATGCTGTTTGGGGCCGCGCCGGCGGATCTGACACCGGAGTCTTCACCGGAAGAGGTACGCGCTTCGTATCAGAGGTTTGTGGAGGAGTTTCAGGGATACCGCATCTATGGGGGGATGGCCAGGGGCGTTTCGGCAGGCCGCAGGGTCTGCTATGAGCTGTCAAGGGTTGCCCTCTTTAAGGAGCAGGGGAGGGAAGAATAAGACTGCTGTCCGCATGCCGCGGTTCCATGATGCACAGGGGAGTTTTTTGCAGCAATTTTTCTCATATCGCCCCGGATTGCTGCTGTGAGCACGGTAAACAGCAGCATAAATTCAGGATTTCCTGGGGGAAGATATGACGAGATACTTGACATAATCCACAAAAAAGTATAAAATCAATATGTTGTAATTATCATGTATGTAGATTGTCGGATTCTGGGCGATTTATGGTATATGACATAGAAGGCACAACATGTTGCCGGTTGAACAATGAAAACTTAATAAGGAGGTGCTCCTGTGGAAGGACCAGTAATTGCTGCTATCGCAGTTGTGATTACACTTATCATAGCGGTTCCTGTTACCTACTTTGCCACGATTTCTCAGAAGAGGAAGACTGCGGATGCCAAGATCGGCACTGCGGAGGAACGGGCAAGAGAGATAATAGACGAGGCTGTGAAGACTGCAGAAACAAAAAAACGCGAATCCCTGTTGGAAATCAAGGAGGAATCGATCCGCACGAAGAATGATCTCGATAAGGAGATTCGGGAGAGGCGCAATGAGATTCAGCGGAATGAGCGCAGAATTATCCAGAAGGAAGAGAATTTGGATAAGAAGCTCGAGGCTGCCGAGAAGAGGGAAGCCAGCTTCCATGCCAGGGAAGAAGAGCTGAAGAAGCAAAGAGCCGAGGTTTCAAGGCTGCATGAGGAACGTGTACAGGAACTGGAGAGAATCTCTGGATTAACCTCTGAACAAGCAAAAGAATACCTTTTGAAAACCATTGAGGACGATGTAAAGCTCGATACTGCGAAACTAATCAAAGAAATGGAAAACAGAGCCAAAGAGGAAGCTGGTAAAAAGGCGAAGGAGTACGTGGTGACTGCCATTCAGAAATGTGCGGCAGACCATGTGGCAGAGACTACGATATCGGTAGTTCAGCTTCCGAATGATGAGATGAAGGGAAGAATCATCGGTAGAGAGGGACGTAATATCCGAACTCTGGAGACGATGACAGGTGTGGATCTGATTATAGATGATACACCGGAGGCTGTCATTTTATCTGGGTTTGATCCGATACGCCGGGAGGTAGCCCGCATTGCATTGGAGAAATTAATTGTGGATGGACGTATCCATCCGGCGAGGATCGAAGAGATGGTAGAGAAGGCCCAGAAGGAGGTCGAAACCATCATTCGCGAAGAGGGAGAGGCTGCTACCTTAGAGGTAGGAGTACATGGAATACATCCGGAGCTTGTGCGGCTGTTGGGTAAGATGAAGTTCCGCACCAGCTATGGGCAGAATGCCCTTAAGCATTCCATTGAGGTTGCACAGCTGTCAGGGCTGTTGGCAGCGGAGATCGGAGTGGATGTCAGAGTAGCGAAAAGAGCCGGACTTCTTCATGATATCGGGAAATCCGTAGATCATGAGATGGAAGGATCACATATTCAGATCGGCGTGGATCTTTGCAGAAAGTATAAAGAATCTGCTGTTGTTATTAATGCGGTGGAGGCACATCATGGGGATGTGGAAGCCACGTCGTTGATTGCGTGTCTGGTACAGGCCGCCGATACCATTTCTGCGGCAAGGCCCGGAGCCAGAAGAGAGACGCTGGAAACATATTCAAACAGATTAAAGCAGTTGGAAGATATTACAAATTCATTCAAAGGTGTGGACAAGTCTTTTGCAATTCAGGCAGGTAGAGAGGTTCGTATCATGGTAGTTCCGGAACAGGTGAGCGATGCCGATATGGTATTGCTGGCCAGAGATATTTCCAAGCAGATTGAGGCTGAGCTGGAATATCCAGGACAGATCAAGGTGAATGTGATACGTGAATCGCGTGTAACCGACTATGCCAAATAGTCGTGAGGAGAGAGGCTGTACATACAGCCTCTTTTTTTCCGCACAGATGAAATGCGTGTTTGCACATGCATAGATCGGATGGACAGACGGAGAAGAACAGAATTATTTCAGAAGGGAAGGAAGCACATGGACATAACAGTAAAACGGATTGGAAGAGAATTAAAATATCAGGGGCGCATTGTGGACTTTTATGCAGATATCATGGAGCTGCCGGATGGGCGCACCACGGTGTGGGATTATATTGAGCACCGCAAATGCGCCGCAGCGGTGGTGCCGGTGCTGCCGGACGGCAGGCTTCTGCTGGTGCGCCAATACCGCAATGCCGTGGAGCGTACCACCCTGGAGATCCCGGCAGGGGCCAGGGACAGCCTGGAGGAGCCCTATGAGGTGTGCGCGGCCCGGGAATTGGAGGAGGAGACGGGATACCGCTGCGAGAAGCTGGAGTTTCTGATCTCCACCCATTCCGCTGTGGCCTACTGCAACGAGCGGGTGGATATTTTTGTGGCCCGGGACCTTGTTCCTGCCAGCCGGCATCTGGATCCGGATGAATTTGTGGATGTGGAGGCATATACCTTAGAGGAGCTGTGCGCACAGATCTACGAAGGGAAGCTGCAGGACGCCAAGACCGTTGCGGCAATCATGGCCTACAAAAACAAATACCAGCCTGTTTCATAGTTTGGCCTTTTCCCGCATATAATTCCCAGAAGGGATGCGAGGTGGGATTATGCGAAAAAAGCTGGCAGCATATTTTTATCAGAAGCCAAGAATACAGAGAAGCAGAGGAAAGGCGGACATGATGCAATACGCCTATGTGTCCTTCCTTCTGTGCTTTGTCCTGGGGATCTTTGGGGCCAATCTATTTCTCAGAGGCACAGGGGTGGGGGCGAGCTGGTCCGCCTATTGGATGGAGAGCCTGAAGTACCGGGAGATCAGCAGTGCGGATTTTTTTGCCTATTTGCTGGGAGAGCGCACGCCGATATTCCTGCTGTTCCTGCTGCTGGCATTTACAAATTTGTCCATAGCTCTGGGCATTGGCTATATTGGCTGGCAGGGATTTTGCGTAGGGACCTTGATGAGCCTGGCGGTGATGTCCTATGGGATCAAAGGGATGCTTTTGATCCTGGTAGGAATGCTGCCGCATTATATTTTGTATTTTGCCCTTCTTTTTCTGTACCTGTGGCTTATGCGGGAGAAGAGGAACGGTCAGAGGCTTCCCCAGGCAGCGGCAAAGCGGCGTGTTCTTTTTTGCCTGATGGGGCTCCTTCTTTTTTTGGTCTTTTTGGCCGGGATTTTTCTGGAAAGCTATGTGAATCCATACTTTCTGAAAAAATATTTGAAATTCATATAATGGGGGTACAAAGGAGAATGGAACGAGAACTGGGCGGTTTTACATCATATTTGCGGGAGGTAAAGCATACATCGGAGAATACGGTGGCATCCTATGAGCGGGATCTGAAGAAAATGCTGCGGTATCTGAAGGATGAGGGCGTGGGGGAGCTGTCCCAGGTGACGGCTACCAGCCTCAATTCCTACATTCTGTATCTGGAGCGTCTGGGGCGCAAGCCGTCTACAATCTCCAGGAATATTGCATCCATGAAGGCCTTTTGCCAATACCTGCAGCGCAGGGGAGCGGCACGGCCGGAGCTGACCGACGATCTGCGTGCACCCAGGATTGAGAAAAAGCTGCCGGAGATCTTAAGCCGGGAGGAAGTGGAGAAGCTGCTGCTGGCTGCAAGGGGGGCAGCGCCCAAGGAGCTTCGGGACTGCGCCATGCTGGAGCTTCTGTATGCAACGGGAATCCGGGTGTCGGAGCTGATCGGCTTAAGGCTGGAGGATGTCAACATCCGGATGGAATACATCCGGTGCCAGGATGCCCACAAGGAGCGGATCATCCCCTTTGGCCGGGTGGCAAGGGAGGCAGTGCAGAGATATCTGGAGGAAGGCCGGGATGCGCTGGTCCATGATCCGGGGACCCAATGGCTGTTTACCAATTGTTCCGGCCAGCCCATGAGCCGTCAGGGCTTTTGGAAGCTGATCAAGGGATATGGGAAGAAGGCAGGGATTGCCAGGGAGATTACGCCTCACACCCTGCGGCATTCCTTTGCGGCGCACCTGGTGGATAACGGTGCGGACCTTCATGCGGTGCAGGAGATGATGGGGCATTCCGATATTTCTACCACCCAGGTGTATGCCCGCGTGAATCAGGTCAGGATACGGGAGGTATACGGAGCGGCTCATCCGAGAGGATGAGCCGTTTTTTGCGGTATATCCAATAAACGCACATGCAAATGGAATCAGTACCGCGATTCTTAACACATATCGGCAATATCCAGAATCAGGCGTTCTGTTTCCGCCCAGCCCAGACAGGGATCGGTGATGGATTTCCCATAGACATGCTCATGGACGCTCTGGGAGCCGGGCTCAATATAGCTTTCCACCATAACGCCCTTGACCATCCGGCGGATGTCAGAGGACAGCCGGCGGTTGTGCATGACCTCCTTGACAATACGGACCTGCTGGTCGTACTGCTTGTTGGAGTTGGAGTGGTTGGAGTCAATGACTGCAGCCGGATATTTCAGCTCCATTTTGTCATACATTTCGATCAGGCGTGCAATATCCTCATAATGGTAGTTGGGGTTGCAGACGCCGCGCTTGTTGACAGAGCCCCGCAGAACCACATGGGTCAGCTCATTTCCGGTGGTCTGGACCTCATAGCCCCGGTATACAAAATGATGGGGGTGTTGTGCGGCATATACGGAATTGAGCATCACGGAAAAATCGCCGCTGGTGGGGTTCTTCATGCCCGCGGGGACATCAAAGCCGCTGACAGTCAGCCGATGATGCTGATCCTCCACGGAGCGGGCGCCGATGGCAACGTAGGACAGCAGATCGTCCACATAGCCCCAGTTCTCTGGATAGAGCATCTCGTCTGCAGCCGGAAGGCCGAATTCCTCAATGGAACGCATATGCATCCGGCGCATGGCGATCATGCCGGCCACAAGATCCGGCTTTTTCTCGGGATCCGGCTGATGGGCAATGCCCTTGTAGCCTTCCCCGGTGGTGCGGGGCTTGTTGGTGTAGATGCGGGGGACAATCAGGATTCGGTCTGCCACCTGCTCCTGAACCTTGGCCAGGCGTCCGATGTAATCCAGCACGGCATCTGCATTGTCAGCAGAGCAGGGGCCGATAATCATGAGGAATTTGTCGCTCTCCCCGGTGATGATGGAGCGGATCTGGCGGTCGCGGGCCTTTTTCGTCTCTGTGGCCTGCTTGCTCAAGGGGTATTGGACCTTAATCTCTCCCGGAGAGGGTAATTGTTTGAGAAATGTGAAGCTCATGGTATTCATATCCTTTCTGTTATGAAGTATTTTTTGCGAATCTGTTCCACAGGCATCTCCTGGCCGGTCCAGCAGCGAAAGGCAGCCGCACCCTGAAAAAGCAGCATATACAAGCCATTGAAGGCCCGGCAGCCGGCTTCCCTGGCCTGCTGCATCAGCAAGGTTTCCCGGGGATTATAAATGATGTCGGATACTATCACATGGGGAGGCAGGAGGGAGGCATCCGGGAGGATGCTCTGATCCGTATGGGGTGCCATGCCCACATTGGTGGCATTGGTTAAAATAGCGCTGTCCTTTAGGCTGTCCGAAAGGTGGTCCTTGTCCTCAAT
>CAJUQB010000022.1:0-4521 GCA_910588285.1 uncultured Lachnospiraceae bacterium | reverse complement strand
CCAGAAGCCGGATCAGGCAGCCGGTGTCCGCGGCAATCCGCTGGCAGAAGGCCTCTGTCTCTGAAAAGGAGGCGTTCTTCCGCTTGAACATATCTATAGAAGAAACACCGTCCAGGGCTGCCTGGGCGCAGATGGCTGTGGCAGCGCCTCCGGCGCCTAACAGCGTCATCTTTTTCCCGATGATCTGGCAGCCCTGGTCTGCCACAGACTGCATATATCCAATGCCATCCGTGTTGTGGCCGATATACCGACCCTCCTGGCAAAAGACCGTATTCACTGCGCCGGCCAGCCGGGCGGAGGGAGTAAGGCCGTCCAGATAGGGAAGGATGGCTGTCTTTAGGGGCATGGTAAGGTTAAAGCCCTGGATATGGACTGCCTTAAGCCCCTCAAAGGCCTCCTTAAGCTGCTGGGGCTGTACGTCAAAGGCCAGATATACGAAGTCAAGCCCCAGCAGCCGAAAGGCCTCGTTGTGCATTTGCGGAGAGATACTGTGGGCCACCGGATGCCCCAGCAGGGCCGTAAATCCGGTGTGCCCGGTTATTTCATGGTACATGCTATCACCTGTCTATATAATTTCTTCTTTAATATTTTTCATGATATCGGAAATTCCTCCGGATTTCCTATATCATAAAAAACCCTCCGGGCAGGATCGCACTGCGGCGGAGAGGAAATATATCGCGAAAGCGATCCGCCGCAGGCGGGGAATCCTGCAAAGCAGGATTCTTTTTCATGATATCGGAAATTCCTCCGGATTTCCTATATCATAAAAAACCCTCCGGGCAGGATCGCACTGCGGCGGAGAGGAAATATATCGCGAAAGCGATCCGCCGCAGGCGGGGAATCCTGCAAAGCAGGATTCATTTTTTTATGATAAAGGATTCTGAAAAATATGTCAATGCTTGCATCAAAGCAATTTTTCAAGTAAGATAGGAGAGAGGGGGACGTTCATGAGTCAGAAATGCACACAAGCTGCCCAGGGGCGGCCCCAGCAGCGAGGTATTCCGTGAGAACAGATTTGGGTGTGAGGAGTGAAGAGAGCTATGGAAGAGCAGAAGGATGAGATAGCAGGACGGATGGAACGAAAGGGAATTGTATTTGGAGAGGCGAAGCCTGTAATCTGTGTGCCGGTGATCGGGACAACGGATGCAGCCATCCTGGAGCAGGTGAAGGAGCTGGCGGATGGCGGGATTCCCATGGTGGAATGGCGCATGGACTGGTATGAGAAGGCTGAGGACAGCGCAGCAGTGACAGCGCTGCTGAAGGAGCTGGCAGAGCTTACGGAAAGGACGCTGCTGCTGTGTACCTACCGGACCAGGGCCCAGGGCGGGGAGGGGAAGATAAGCCCCGAGGCATACCGGCAGCTGAACCTGACGGCAGCGGAAAGCGGCGCGGCAGACCTGGTGGATCTGGAATATTACCAGGTGGAGGAGCCGGAACGGCAGATTCGGGAGCTGCAGGAGCGGGGGGTCTGGGTCGTATGCTCCCATCATGAGTTTCAAAAGACCCCTGGGATCTTGCGGATGGAGAGCCGGCTGCTGTCCATGGCTATAGCAGGAGGGGATTTTTCTAAGCTGGCGGTGATGCCCCAGCGGGGCGAGGATGTGCTGCGGATGATGGAGGCTGTCATTGATGCAAAAAGACAGCGGCCGGAGTATCATTATATCGCCGTGTCCATGGGAGAGCTGGGAGCAGTCTCCCGCCTTCTGGGCGGCTGGTACGGCTCGGAGGTGACCTTTGCCGCCGATAAAGCCTCCTCTGCGCCGGGGCAGCTTCCCTATCCGGAGGTGGAGCGGCTGCTGGAAGAGCTGAAGCTGTGCGGCAGGGCCATTTGACAGATAGGCAGACCGGATGCAGATACGGTCCGGAGTATATACCGGGAGGAGAGCAGGATGGATAATATTTTTTTGATTGGATATATGGGCACAGGCAAGACCACTGTGTCCCGCCAGCTGGGCAGACGGATGAAGCGGCTGGAGGTGGATCTGGATCTGGAGATTGAGACGAGAACCGGAAGGACAATTCCGGATATTTTTGAAAAGGAGGGAGAAGCATATTTCCGGAGGATGGAGACAAAGGTGATCCGGGAGTATGAGAACAAGCAGGGCTATGTGGTTTCCTGCGGCGGCGGGGCCCCTCTCCTGGCAGAAAATGTGGAAAGTATGAGAAAAGGCGGGGTGATCGTACTGCTGACTGCATCGGCCCATACGGTTTACCAGCGGGTCCAGGGCAGTAAAAGCCGTCCCCTGCTGAACCGGAATATGAAGGAAGAATATATCCGGGAAATGATGGAAGCTCGGGAGCCATATTATCGCAGGGCCGCCCAGATCACGGTTGCTACCGACGATAAGAGTCCGGAGGAGCTGGCCGCTATGATTGCCGAGGCCGTTGAAAAACTGCAGTAAATAAAAAGTGGTACCTTCCGTGAGAACGTGATTTTGGTGTGAGGGGCGGTTTTTGTGCAGCAAAATTATTAATATCGCCCCGAATCGTTGCTGTTTACGGCCCCTGGGCCGTAAATAGTAACAAAAGTGTAAAAAACCTGTAAAATTTAAAAAGAAAGCTTTGCATTTTTCAGAGAAGTGTGCTATACTAAATGAGCTGTGAGAGATACGAGAGATATCCCGCTATACAGGCACCCATAGTTTAACGGATAAAACACCAGATTCCGGTTCTGGGGCTGGGGGTTCGATTCCCTCTGGGTGTATTTCAATGCTTTGTGAGGTCCCCCTCACAAAGCATTTTGATATGAAGGCAATAATTTCACTGATTAAGGAGGTATCCATGAAGACGGCAGATAACAAAGAGAACAACACGAATAACACGAATATAGAAAACAAAGAAGCATTTGATTTTGGAAAAGTATTGGATTTTTGCAAAAAAAATTTAAAATATATATCAGCGGCTGTTGTAGTCGTTATTTTAGTTGTAGTACTGGCTGTGACCATGACAAAGTCAAAGGATGACGGGAACGCGGGCAAGAATGGCGGGGAGGGCCAAAGCGCAGAGAACCAGCAGCAAGAGCCGCAGCAGCCGGAGGAGCAGAAGCAGCCGGAGGTTTCCTTTGAGGTAGACGCAGTTCCGGAGATCAATGCACTGATTCAGAATTATTATACAGCCTTTGTGGCAGGGGATACAGCGTCCTTAGAGGCCTATGCAACGCCGGTTTCCGAGTTGGAGAAGAACTATATTGTGCTGATGAGCCAGTATCTGAATGCTTATGAGAATATCCAGTGCAATACCAAGCCGGGATTGAATCAGGGAGAATACGCAGTTTCCGTGGTGTTGGATATTCGGTTTGAGGGCGTGGAGACAACGGCTCCCGGCCTTGATTTCTTCTATGTGCGGCAGAACGAGTCAGGGGCATATTACATTGACAACCTGTACAGCCAGTTTAACTGGGAGAACCGGGAGCTGGAGCTGGACAGTCAGATGGAGGAATTTATTACCAGCTATGAGTCCCAGGCGGATTTCGTGGCGCTGCGGGAGGATGTACAGCGCAGATATGATGAGGTTCTGGCAGCGGACGAGAACCTGAAGAATAAGGCCCAGGTAGAGATTCCCAATGCCCTGGAGGGCTGGGTAACCTCCCTTGCCGCTGCGGCTGGAAGCAATGCGGGCCAGGATCAGCCGGCAGAGGGTGCGGGCCAGGATCAGCCGACTGATCCCGCAGGCCAGGAGCCGCCAGCAGATACGGGGGCGCAGGAGCCGTCCGGAGATGCAGCGGGCCAGGAACCCTCCGGGGATGCAGGGGGGCAGGAGCCGTCCGGAGATGCAGGGGGGCAGGATGAATCCTCCTCCAATACACCGGAGATTAATTATGTGCCGGAGGGCAAGGTTCTGAAGGCCAGCGAAGGCTATAATGTCCGGAAGGGCATGAGCTCGGATTCGGAGCGGGTCGGAACCACAGAGATTGGGGATGATATCAAGGTGATCCTAAGCTATGCGGAGGGTTGGACCAAGGTGGAATGGAAGGGCAAGACCGGTTATATCAGAACGGATCTGCTTTTGAATAATTAAACATAAATTGCCGGGAGTTTTCATAGGAATTCCCGGCATTTTTTTCTGTACAGGCACGCATCAGGACACGGATTTCCGGTCATACTCTAATCATAAGAAAGGAGGTTTCTTATGATTCATAATGAGGAAATCAGTGTACTGCGGGAAAGCAGCCGCAATATCAGAATGGCTCTGGAGGCCATTGACACGGTATTAAATAAGGTATATGACGAGGAATTGTCCTATGAGCTGAATTGCCAGGCCAACAGGTTCCGTGAGCTGGACCGGAAGCTCTGCCGTACCATGAAGCGGGAGGGGATTGAGCCAAAGGCCCAGCCCCGCATGGAGCGGGCCATGCTCTGGTCCTCCATACAGGCCAATACCCTGTTAAACACCAGCACCAGCCATGTAGCGGACATGATGATTCAGGGGAATGCCAGAGGAATCACAGAGCTGATGAAGGCCACCCACAACAATAAAGTAAAAGGAAGCTTTGCCAATGAGCTGGCCAATGAGCTGATGGAT
>CAJUQB010000021.1:1641-57870 GCA_910588285.1 uncultured Lachnospiraceae bacterium | reverse complement strand
TTAGCGCGCCAGATTGTGGCTCTGGAGGCCAAGGGTTCGAATCCCTTTATCCACCCTTGCGAAAGCAATTTTGGGCTATCGCCAAGCGGTAAGGCACAGGACTTTGACTCCTGCATTCGCTGGTTCGAATCCAGCTAGCCCAGTTTTACGGGTGTGTAGCTCAGTTGGTAGAGCACTTGACTTTTAATCAAGTTGTCCCGGGTTCGAACCCCGGCACGCTCATTGGATTGGTTGAAGAACTATTGTTAGTAATAATAGTTCTTTTTTTCATCATAGGATACATTTGTTTATGCGGGTATGGCGGAATTGGCAGACGCGCTAGATTTAGGTTCTAGTGGGAGACCGTGCAGGTTCAAGTCCTGTTACCCGCACCAGATAATGATAATCCGAACCCGGTTCCAATCGGGGACGGCTTCGGATTTTTAGTATATCTTTAGTGCGAAAAGCAAAAGCGGCGGTATCGTGAGTGATACCGTCGCTTTTGTCATACGCTCCTTTTCCTTTCTGTTTCTTTTGCCCTCTGTGCTTTCCACTCCTCAAATTCTTTTTGTCCTTCCGGGCTTTCAAAGAATTTTTGGATTTCGGAAAGTAAGCAACGGGCAAGGGCTTCTATTTCATGTTGGGGGATATTTGTCTCCGGTTGCTTCTCTTCGGAACGTTCCTCATTGCATTGCTTGCCTATCTGGATAGGAACAACAAGCGAAAATAAATAAGCCTACCTTGTATCTTGCCGGAACAGGTAGGCTTACATAGATAACTGAGAGGTCAACCACTTTGTGGGCGGTTGCTCCTTTTCTATGATTAATATAGCACATTCAGGAAGAGGACGCAAGAAGTTTTTTTGCGTCCTTATTTTCGGTCTGGGGCTATTTCTGTATACTAAACACGGGTTTGGTGAATCATATGAAAAATCATGTGTTTTGTGTTAATGAGGAAATTACTTGTACTGCAAATACATGGCGGAAATACAATTTTCCTAATTTGCCAGAACATTTCTTAGCTATAGCTGTATTAATGCATGGTGCAGGCAATTTAGTTGGATGTTAAGTTGTGAGGAATTATCATGTTACGGGAGATGTATTGGTATACTCTCCTATATCCCAAAATGTTGTCGTGTTACTGATTTGTTTTAAATAGCTATTTAACTGTTACGGCTAAGTACCAAACATTATAGGTAAATGAACTTGACGGTATGTTTTCGGGTATCAAATATATAGTTGCATTTTTTTCACTTATATTGGAAGATAGGAAAACATGACAGTTAAAACATGCATCTGTATAAATCAAAAATGGCATAAACTGGTCTACTGCTTTATCAAATGATAGCTCATGATATGTCAATCCTGTGCCAGCATTTAATGTCATATATAAAGAATTTATATGAATTTTATGATACATCGGATTTAATGGCCCCAAACAATCTAATATAGCGATTATCTCTGCCTCTGTGTAGTACCGGCCATCATGGTCATTACTGTTTTTATGCCCAGCCAAACTCGTGTTTAGTTTACGGCAAGGGGTAATTTTTGTATGATTATTCCGGAGGTGATATGTCATATGGACATAAGGGAAGAAATTATACAGAGGGTAAAAGAAGCTCTAGCTGGCCGTGTGGATTGGCAGACGGAAACTGTAGTTGAGGACGTTTTAACAATCCAGCTCAACAAGTACGAGGTGCAGGAACGATGTACGGAAGTGGCCATAGCAGACACAAATGCAGAGAAACAGCTGAAAACGTTTATTACAACAAAGCGCATTGAGGGGCTTTCGGAGGCAACGCTCCGAAGATATGCAGAAGAAAATATGAGACTCATAAATTTCCTGAAAAAGCAGCTGCATGAGGTGACTACATATGATCTGCGGTTTTACCTCTCCTGCCGTAGGGAACAGGGGAGGTAAAACCGCACCCTGGATGGGATGCGTCGCTGCTACAGCAGTTTTTTTTCATGGCTGGCAGCGGAGGGGCTGATCGGGAGGAACCCGTGCGCCGCGCTTGCCCAGATCAAGTATCGAAAGCAGGTGAAAAAGCCTAACAGCGCAACGGAGCTGGAAAAGCTACGGAAGGCGTGTGGGAATGCTAGGGATTTGGCCCTTGTGGATTTTCTGTATTCTACTGGATGCAGGGTTTCGGAGGTGTCAAAGCTGGATATTACAGATGTTGATTTTGAGAAGATGGAGTGCACAGTGATCGGGAAGGGAAATAAAGAGCGGGTGGTGTACCTATCCGATGTGGCGGGGATGCATCTTCAGGAGTACCTGGAAAGCCGGGGTGATACGTCAAATGCGCTTTTTGCAGGGAAAGGGAGCCAGCGTCTGGGGAAGAACGGCATAGAAGCGGTGCTGAAACGCTTGGGCAGGACAGCCAAGGTGGAAAATGTGCACCCGCACCGATACCACAGGACACTGGCAACAAACTTACTGGACAGGGGGATGAATATACAGGATGTAGCAGCCATATTAGGCCATGCAGACCTTAAAACAACACAAATTTATTGCTACATCAGCCAAAGCAACGTAAAAACAGCTTATGCCAAATATGCAGCATAAATAAGGATGGGGCAGAGAAACCCCGGGGAACGCTTCGGGTTTTTTGCGTGGAGAAACTAATATACTCTAATATTAGAACGCGATTAGTTGTGCGATACTCAAAAATTAGAGTGTTTTTGGTTGACTTTTTGGAATATAGATGGTATCCTATCTATATAATAAAATATAGAAGGGATGAAATATATTGATTAAATACAAAATAGATGTATTTGCAGAATTAAAAAAACATGGATATAATCAAACACGGATACAAAAAGAAAGGCTTTTACCGGCACAGACAGCGCAAAATATTAAGGCTGGAAAGAGCATAACACTCGAAACACTTAACAAAATCTGTATTATGTGTAAATTGCAACCAGGCGATATCGTGGAAGTTATACCGACAGAGGAAGAAATTATAAAATATTATTAAAAAGTTGTTAACAGTATTCTAATATTGGAGTATACTATAATTAGTCCAAGAGATAACGGGCTAATAACCCGAAAGGGAGAAAGGAGAACAGATGGAAGTCATGAATGAAAAAGAAATCAAAATCGTAAAGAACTCGACAATTTACGAAATCCGGCTTGCGTTTGCTAGTGGAGAGAAAGAGGATTACAAGAAAGAAGAAATACTCGAAATGCTAGACAAAATCGCACTTGCAAAAGAGCAGGAGTAATCAAGGGAACTGAAAAGGGCGGCAGGCACACAAGCCGCCCGATTCATAAAAATTATAGCAGATACGGGAATATAAATTAAATATAATATTGTGATATTACAAAAAGAAGCCCTAGCATAATGCTGGGGTTTCCTTTTGTAAGCTAAACACGGATTTAAGTAACGCGAATAATGCCATCAGAAATAAACAGGACGCATCTACCGCAATTACAACCGGAAATATTGGTCAACAATCAGTAAATTATGCGAGTTCTGCAGGTTATGCTACATCGGCTGGAACAGCGGTGGATCAGACAGCTAGGAATACAGCAAATAGTAAGATCACCGTCGGAACACACTATACTGCCATTGGTATTACTTCTGCCCAGGCAAATAGCTGGAATAGGGGAACAACAAAATATCCACAAAAAATGAAACAGATGGGCAAGCCATAGGCTGTAAATGTGGATAATCCCGGGCAGACAGCCATAATGTGTGGTTTTGTTCTATTTATCAGAAAAGGCTGGGGTTTTAAAGTATTTCGAATAAATTTATTCTTCAGCGCTGTGCAGAGGTCATATGCCATTGCTTTTCGGGTATCTTGTCTTTCGGCTTCAGTTCCCATGCGATTATCCTCCTTTCCTTTGAGATATATTTATTATAAAATAGGTAATGCACTATGTCGATGATTTTTACCGATGTTTACAATTTCCCGATTACCTTGCCCATACATACAATATTGTCATATTCTGATATCTGGATGTTAGGGGCATCCGGGTTCCGGGATACCAGCTCTGTCTTCCCATATTCTTTGATGTAGGCTTTGTTATTGATAATGAAGATGCCAACGTCCCCATGGTACATTTCCACACGCTGGGACACCAAAACGATATCGCCGTCATGATAATCCGGCTCCATGGAATCCCCGGATACGCCAATAGCATAATTTACAACACGGTATTCGGATGTATCCGGGATAGTAATGGAACGTTATGTTTTCAGGGTTCTTTTCCATAAAATGAGGTCACTGGCCGAAAGTCCTCGATTCCCAGGAACTGTCTGGCACAGACTGCAATCCCTCCAAGCAGGGTGGCCGTATCCTGCAGGGTGGAGGACACGATGGTGCAGCCCCGGCTCATGGGATTCTTCAGCTGCTGCTGGATGCGGGGGACCACATCCGGCAGGTAGGCGGTCAGCAGGCTGTTGAGGACAACCAGCTGGGGATTGAAGATATTGACAATATTATTGATCCCAATGGCCATGTATTTCACGAAATCCGCCACAGCAGCCAGGGCAGCACCCTCCTGCCGCTGACAGCCTGCCACCAGATCGTCAATGGTGGAATGCCGGGTATCCTTTAACTGATTGTAGTTCCGCAAAACTGCGTCAATGGAGGCATACTGCTCAATGCAGCCCAGATTGCCGCAGGGGCAGGGAAGCCCGCCGGGCTCCACAACGGTGTGTCCGAATTCCCCGGCAAAGCCGCTGTCTCCCAGGTAAAGGCGGCCGTTCATGACAATACCAAGGCCGATGCCGGAGTGGATGCTGATATTGATGAGGCTTGCGGCTCCGGAGGAAAAGGTGCATTCGCCAAGGGCAGACAGGTTCGCCTCATTGCCCAGGTATATGGGAAGGCCGAATTCCTGCATCAGCAGCTCCTTTAAGGGCATTCCCTCCAGCTGATAGTAGGGGGTAAACAAAATCCGGTCCTCATGTACAACACCGTGGATCCCCAGGCTGATGCCGGCCAGGGGAGGCGCACTGCTGCCTTGGGGAGAAGCTGTGCCAAAGGGCAGGCCTTCGGAAAGGGCCCTTTGAATGAGCTTCTTAAGAAGGGCAGTCAAGGTATCAGGCTTCCCGTCCCAGTCCCATTGGAGGAGGGTGCACTGCTGTCCCAGCAGGTTGGCCTGCATGGCGCGGATATCTGTGGGGGTGATATCAATGGCCAGCGCCCGACGGCAGCTGCCGCAAAAACGCAGCAGGATAGGCCGCCGTCCCTTGCTGGTGGCAAGGCTGCCGATCTCCTCCACCAGGCCCAGGTCAAGGAGCCCCTGCACCTGGCTGGAGATGGTTGCCTTGGTGAGCCCAAGGCGCTTGGACAGATCTGCCCGGGAGATGGCATCCTCCTGTATAATGGCTTCTAATATTTTCTGTTGGTTCCGGTCATGGACCATGGGGTAGCTGGCGGTCATGCTGGTGTCTCCTTGCAGTGGTATTCCTTTTTCTAAAACTATCCCCATTATAGCGGATTAGGCCGGAATTTTCAAATAATTTTCTCTTGACATTGACAGAAGGAATGGATTGTGGTACGTTTAAATTATCATTTAGTTCAGAGAATAAACTATATAAAATCAGGAGGAACATCATGAATCTGTATATTGGAATCGACCTGGGAACCTCTGCCGTAAAGCTGGTGCTGATGCGGGCGGACGGTTCCATTGAAAACATTGTCTCAAGAGAATACCCCATCGAATTCCCGCAGCCCGGCTGGTCCCAGCAGAATCCAAAGGATTGGTATCAGCAGGCCATGGAGGGGCTGCAGGAGCTGCTGGCAGACTGCGACAGGAGCCTGGTAAAGGGAATCAGCTTTGGGGGCCAGATGCATGGACTGGTAATTCTGGATGAAAAGGATGAGGTGATCCGTCCGGCGCTGCTGTGGAATGACGGGAGGACCTATGAGGAATGCGATTACCTCAATGAAGAGATCGGGAAGGAGACCCTTTCCGCCTATACGGGAAATATTTCCTTTACCGGCTTTACGGCGCCCAAGGTGCTGTGGGTCTACCACAAGGAGCCGGATCATTTTGCCAGGATTAAAAAGGTGATGCTGCCCAAGGATTATCTGGCCTACCGCATGACCGGAGTCCACTGCACCGACGCCTCCGACGCCTCCGGGATGCTGCTGTATGATGTGAAGAACCGCTGCTGGTCAAAGGAAATGCTGGAGATCTGCCACCTGAGGGAAGAGCAGATGGCAAAGGTCTATGAGGGCTATGAGTGTGTCGGAACGCTGCTGCCCCAGGTGGCGGCAGAGCTTGGGCTCTCAGAGGAGGTCAGGGTAGCGGCAGGGGCAGGGGATAATGCGGCTGCTGCGGTGGGAACCGGAACGGTAGGCGAGGGGGCCTGCAATCTTTCCCTGGGAACATCAGGCACGATCTTTATCTCCTCCGGCCAATTCAAGGTAGATGAATACAATGCCCTTCATGCATTTGCCCATGCGGACGGGCGGTATCATCTGATGGGCTGTATGCTCAGCGCGGCTTCCTGTAATAAATGGTGGATGGAGGATATCCTGGGCACCGGGGATTTTGCCGGGGAGCAGAAGGATATTACAGAGGAGAAGCTGGGAGAGAACCATGTCTATTTCCTGCCCTACCTGATGGGGGAGCGGTCTCCCCACAACGATCCCAAGGCCCGTGGAACCTTTGTGGGTATGACGATGGATACATCCCGGGCAGACATGACCCAGGCAGTGCTGGAGGGCGTGGCCTTTGCCCTGCGGGATTCCCTGGAGGTGGCCAGGAAGCTGGGGATTCCCATTTCCAGAACCAGGATCTGCGGCGGTGGGGCAAAGAGCGCCCTCTGGAAGACCATGATCGCCAATATCATGAACCTTCAGGTAGAGGTTCTTGAGGTGGAGGAAGGTCCGGGCCTTGGCGGTGCCATGCTGGCGGCAGTGGCCTGCGGCGAGTACGATACCGTGGAGCAGGCGGCAGAGCAGATCGTGCGGGTGAAGGAAGTGGTGGAGCCCAGCCCGCAGCTGGTGGAAAAATATGAAGCCCGTTATCAGGTGTTTCGGCAGATCTATCCGGCGCTGAAGCCAGTGTACCAAGTGATGGAATAACGTGTTTGCGGCAGTCGGAAGGGACAGTATCTGACAGGATGCAAGAGCAAAACATAACTCAAAGTTATGATAAGCATACGTAAATTGTATAACATAGAATGTTTACAAATGAAATTTCTTGTAGTAAAATAGCAAAAAGTTGAAAAGGAGGATTATTACAATGAAAAAGAGAATAGTAAGTATGTTTTTAGCTCTTGCATTGACTGCATCCCTGGCGGCCTGCGGCGGCGGTAACGGCAATGAAGGAGCATCCAATGGCAATCAGGGCAGTGAGGCAGGAGCAGCGGGCAATGACGGCAGCGACGCTGGATCCGATGCAGCAGACGGAGCCGGAGAGGCAGATGGAGCAGGAAGCAGCGCCGGATCCGGGGAAGCCTTCAAGATTGGCGGGATTGGACCCACCACCGGCGGCGCAGCCCTCTATGGACTGGCAGCACAGAGAGGCGGCCAGATCGCAGTAGATGAGATCAATGCAGCCGGCGGAATCAACGGCTATCAGATTGAATATAATTTCCAGGATGACGAGCATGATGCACAGAAGTCTGTGAATGCCTACAATTCCCTGAAGGACTGGGGAATGCAGCTTCTGATGGGGACGGTTACCACTACCCCCTGTGTGGCAGTAGCGGCGGAGACAGCGGAAGACAATATGTTCCTTTTGACACCCTCTGCATCTTCTACAGATGTAATTGAGGAGGACAATGCATTCCAGGTATGCTTTACGGATCCCAACCAGGGAGTTGCTTCCGCAGAGTACATTGCAGAGAAGAAGCTGGCTACCAAAGTTGCTATCATTTATGACAGCTCTGATGTATATTCCTCCGGTATCCATGATTCCTTCAAGAGGGAGGCAGAGACAAGAGGACTGGAGATCGTGTCGGATGAGGCCTTTACGGCAGATTCCAAGACAGATTTTACCACCCAGCTGCAGAAGGCAAAGGACGGCGGCGCTGAGCTGGTATTTTTGCCCTTCTACTATCAGGAGGCGGCCCTTGTATTAACACAGGCAGATGCCATGGGCTATGATCCGATTTTCTTCGGTGTGGACGGTATGGACGGAATCCTGGGCGCAAAGAATTTCAATACGGAGCTGGCAGAGGGCGTTATGCTTCTGACACCTTTTGCAGCAGACAGCCAGGATGAGGCTACCAAGGCTTTTGTAGAGAAGTATCAGGCAGAGTACGGCGAGATTCCCATCCAGTTTGCAGCAGATGCATACGATGCGATCTATATCATGAAGGCTGCCATTGAGAAGGCTGGTGCGACACCGGATATGAGCGCAAGCGATATCTGCGATGCAATTAAAACGGCCATGACAGAGATTTCCTATAACGGACTGACAGGCGCAGGCTCCGAGATGACCTGGGATGCCAGCGGTGCGGTAAGCAAGGCACCCATGGCTGTTGTCATCAAGGATGGTGCATACGTAGCAGCAGAATAAGAGGGCTGATTATGAGATTGGCGCTTGGCGGCAGATCAAAGGACTGTCGCCGGGCGCCTTTTATGATAGAGGAAACCTATTTCATAAAAGCATTGTATACAGGTATTATTCATGCTATAATGAGCAATGAGTAAATTAATAGAAAGTCTGAGGTGTTCATATGAGTTTTTTGACCTATCTGATCAATGGGATCAGCCTGGGAAGTGTATATGCAATTATAGCTCTGGGATATACCATGGTATATGGGATTGCTAAGATGCTGAATTTTGCCCATGGGGATGTCATTATGATCGGCTGTTACGCCGTATTTATGACCATGAGTATGCAGAGCTGGCCGCCGCTGGTGTCTCTGATCTTTGCGGTGGTGGTCTGTACGGCGCTGGGTGTGATCATTGAGAAGATCGCATACAAGCCTCTGCGGCGGGCAACGCCCCTGGCTGTTCTGATTACGGCTATCGGCGTCAGCTATTTTCTGCAGAATTCGGCGCTGCTTCTGTTTGGGGCAGATACCAAATCCTTTACCTCCGTGGTGACGCTGGCCCCCATTAAGCTGGCAGGAGGAGACCTGATCATTCCGGGAACTGCCATTGTGACGGTGCTGGCCTGCGTGGTCATCATGATTGGCCTGACGCTTTTTATCAAGAAAACAAAGGCCGGACAGGCCATGCTGGCAGTATCCGAGGACAAGGATGCGGCACAGCTGATGGGGATTAATATCAACGGGACGATTTCCCTGACCTTTGCCATTGGCTCCGGCCTGGCTGCCATTGCAGGCGTGCTTCTGTGCTCCGCCTACCCCTCCTTAAGCCCCTACACCGGCTCCATGCCGGGAATCAAGGCCTTTACGGCTGCGGTATTTGGAGGGATCGGTTCAATCCCCGGTGCGTTGCTCGGAGGCGTTTTGCTTGGCGTGATTGAGATTTTGAGCAAAGCCTACATATCCTCCCAGCTGGCAGACGCGATTGTATTTGCAGTGCTGATCGTTGTTCTTCTGGTGAAGCCCACCGGTATCCTGGGCAAGAAGATCAGCGAGAAGGTCTGACCTGGAAGCGAAAGAGAATGGAGGAAAGGGAGTAAATGGAATGAAGGGAATGAAAAAAACAACAAAAGACCATCTGATCACCTTTGGATTGGTCATCGCTGTATACATCATAGTTCAGCTGCTGATCACCACCGGGCATATGTCCTCCCTGATGCAGGGACTTCTGGTGCCGGTATGTACCTATTCGATTGTGGCCATTGGCCTGAACCTCTGTGTGGGGTATCTGGGGGAGCTCAGTATCGGCCATGCAGGCTTTATGTGCGTGGGAGCCTTTTCCGGTGGCCTGATCAGTAAGCTGCTGTCTGAGACAGTGACAAACGGGATTCTGCTGTTTGTGATTGCCCTGGCAGCGGGAACCCTGATGGCAGCCCTCTTCGGGTTTCTGATCGGGATTCCGGTGCTGCGGCTTCGGGGCGACTACCTGGCCATTGTGACGCTGGCCTTTGGAGAGATCATCAAGAATATCATCAATGTGTTGTATATAGGAAAGGACGGCAGGGGCTTTCATTTTTCCCTGTCCACGCCTGTGGAGCTTGAGGAGGATGGGCTGTGGCTGATAAACGGAGCCAAGGGGATTGCCAAGATCTCCCGTCTGTCCAGCTTTACCATCGGTGTGATCCTGATCCTGATCTGCCTGTTTGTGGTGTATAACCTGGTGAATTCCCGCAGCGGCCGGGCCATCATGGCGATCCGTGACAACCGGATCTCCGCGGAATCCGTGGGAATTAATATCACGAAATATAAACTTATGGCATTTACCATCTCTGCGGCCATTGCAGGGGCCGGCGGGGTGCTCTATGCCCACAATCTGTCCACGGTCACAGCCACACCGGCGAATTTTGGCTACAATATGTCCATCATGATTCTGGTGTTTGTGGTGCTCGGCGGAATCGGAAGCTTTCGGGGCTCTATTATCGCAGCTGCCATTATGACGCTGCTGCCGGAGCTGCTGCGTGGCCTGTACGATTACCGGATGCTGATCTACTCCATTGTCCTGATTGTGATGATGCTGTTCAATTGGAGCCCGAAGATCAAGGACTGGCGAGAGGCCCATTCCCTGAAGGGCAGACTCGGAAAAAAGACCGCAAAGGAGGCAGAGTAAGATGGCAGTATTAGAAGTAAAGAATCTGGGAATCTCCTTTGGAGGCCTCCGAGCGGTAGATGGTGTTACCGTTGCCATTGAAAAGGGGGAGCTGTACGGTCTGATTGGACCCAACGGCGCCGGCAAGACAACGATTTTTAACCTGCTGACCGGGGTATACAGGCCAACGGACGGGACGATTTTCCTGGACGGGGAGAACATCACCGGAAAAAAGACCACATATATTAATAAGGCAGGGATTGCCAGGACCTTCCAGAATATCCGCCTTTTCCATGCCCTCTCTGTGCTGGACAATGTGAAGGTGGGGCTCCACAATGGCCATTCCTACAGTACCCTGTCCGGGATCCTGCGGCTGCCCCAGTACCACAGGACAGAGCGGGAGATGGACGAGAAGGCCATGGAGCTGCTGAAGGTGTTCGACCTGGATGGAGAAGCAGGACTTCTGGCCTCCAACCTTCCCTATGGGAAGCAGCGGAAGCTGGAGATTGCCAGGGCCCTTGCCACGGGACCCAAGCTGCTCCTGTTGGATGAGCCGGCAGCCGGCATGAACCCCAATGAGACCCAGGAGCTGATGAAGACCATACGCTTTGTACGGGATACCTTTGATATGACGATCCTTCTGATTGAGCATGACATGAAGCTGGTGTCCGGTATCTGTGAGAAGCTGTCCGTGCTGAATTTCGGGCAGATTCTGGCCCAGGGGGAGACCAGCGCAGTGCTGAATGACCCGGAGGTCATCAAGGCGTATCTGGGAGAATAGGAGGGAAAGAACATGGCAATGCTTGAAGTAAAGGATTTAGAGGTATTTTACGGCGTGATACAGGCCATTAAGGGAGTTTCCTTCCAGGTAAACGAGGGGGAGGTCATTGCGTTGATTGGCGCCAATGGCGCCGGGAAGACGACCATCCTGCAGACCATTACCGGCATGATCCCGGCCCATAAGGGGAGCATCCTCTTTGAAGGGAAGGAGATTACGAAGATTGCCGGCCACAAAATCGTCCCCATGGGAATGGCCCATGTGCCGGAGGGGCGGCGTGTATTTTCCCAGCTGTCTGTGCTGGATAATCTGAAGCTGGGAGCTTATACCAGAAAGGATAAGGCAGAGATCCAGGAGACCTTAAGGATGGTATACAAGAGGTTCCCGCGTCTGGAGGAGCGGCGCAATCAGATTGCAGGTACCCTAAGCGGCGGGGAACAGCAGATGCTGGCCATGGGCCGGGCATTGATGTCAAAGCCCAGGATTGTCCTTATGGACGAACCCTCCATGGGCCTGTCGCCGATTCTGGTATCTGAGATCTTTGACATTATCAAAGAGATTTCCGCCGGCGGGACCACGGTTCTTCTGGTGGAGCAGAATGCCAGGAAGGCGCTGTCCATTGCCGACCGGGCCTATGTGCTGGAGACGGGCAACATTGTCCTGGAGGGGAAGGCAGAGGAGCTTTTGAATGACGAATCCATCAAAAAAGCATATTTGGGAGAGTAGGTGTCAAGGGTGAAGAAAACAGTAATTACCATTGCAAGAAGCTATGGGAGCGGCGGGAAGACCCTGGGCGGGCTTCTGGCCAAGGAGCTTGGGATCCACTGCTATGACCGGGAGCTGATCCGCATGGCTTCCGATGAGAGCGGAATCAATGAGGCGCTCTTTGGGGCAGCGGATGAGCGGAAACGGGGATTTTCCCTGCTGAAGGGGGTGCGGCCCTACAGCGGGAAGGTGCTGCCGCCGGAGAGCGGGGATTTCGTATCAAATGACAATCTTTTTAATCTTCAGGCCAAGATCATCAAGGAGGTGGCGGAAAAGGAATCCTGTATTATCATCGGCCGCTGTGCAGACTATGTGCTGCGGGATCGGGATGATGTACTGCGGCTGTATTTCTATGCGCCCAGGGAAGACTGTCTCAAGCGCCTTCGGGAGGTGTCCGGGGAGCCGGACCGGGAGCTGAACCGCAAGATTGATAAGATTGACAAGTACCGGGCAGAGTATTACAAATATTACACCGGGTACGAATGGAATGACAGCAGAAATTATGATTTCTGCCTGAATACGGCTTCCATGAGCTATGAGAAGCTGATTCGTGTGGTGAAATCTTATCTGGAAATATGCAACGAATGAGAGATGTCCCGGAGGTTCTCCGGGGCATCCTTTACCGTGGCGCCTTTTGGGCGCATATTCTGACAGGCAGGTGAAAAAATGCGGAAACAATTGAGTAAAACACAGACCATAGCCCTGGGGTTTTTTCTTATTATATGCGTGGGTACGGCATTGCTGATGCTGCCCGCCTGTGCCCGGGACGGACAGATGACAAGCTTCCATGACGCGCTGTTTACAGCCACCAGCGCCACCTGTGTGACGGGCCTGGTGTCGGTGGACACGTACCAGCACTGGAGCCTCCTGGGGCAGATTGTGATCCTGATGCTGATCCAGATCGGAGGTCTGGGATTTATAACCATGGGGATGTTTTTCTCGATTTTTTTGAAACGGAAAATCGGCTTAAAGGAGCGGGATCTGATCCAGGAGAGCCTCAACAGCCTGCAGATCGGAGGCATGGTGCGCCTGGTCAAAAAGATTGTCCCCTTTACTTTCTTATTTGAAGGAATTGGCGCCGTGGTGCTGTTTTTCCGTTTTCTGCCCCGGGTGGGAGGGAAGGATGCAGTCTGGTATGGGATCTTCCATTCGGTTTCTGCATTCTGCAATGGCGGATTTGACCTGATGGGAAGATTTGAGGAATATTCCTCCCTGGTGTATTACTATGATGATATTGTGGTGAATGTGACCATCATGCTGCTGATTGTGATCGGGGGCGTGGGTTTTATCGTCTGGGATGATATTTTCAAAAAGCGTTTTCATGTGAGCCGGTACCTGCTTCACACCAAGATCGTGCTGGTTACCACAATGGTGCTGATTTTTGGCGGCGCGCTGTTGTTTTATCTGTTTGAATACAAGAACCTGCTGGCAGGGATGGGGACAAAGGGGCAGCTTCTGTCTTCTCTGTTTGCCTCTGTAACGGCCCGGACGGCAGGATTTAATACCCTGGATACTGCAGGCTATTCCCAGCCCTCCCGGATGCTGACGGTGATCCTGATGTTTATCGGGGGGAGCCCGGGCTCCACGGCCGGGGGAATTAAGACCACAACCCTTGTGGTGCTGATCCTTCTGGCTGCCGCAACCCTGCGGAACCGGCAGGAGCTGAATATTTTCCACCGCCGCCTGCCCCAGGAGGCAGTCCGCAGAGCCAGCACGGTCGTCCTGATCAACTTGTTCCTGGCCCTGGCCAGCGTCCTGGCGGTCAGCGCTCTGAATCCCTTCCCGCTGGACGACGTGATGTTTGAGGTATTTTCTGCCATCGGCACAGTGGGAATGACCACAGGGATCACAAGGGATTTGACGATTGTGTCAAGATATATTATTATAGTATTGATGTACTGCGGGCGGATCGGCAGTATGTCCTTTGCACTTTCCTTTATGGAGAAAAAGCGCGGAGCAGTGGTGAAGCAGCCGGAGGAGCGTATTACCATTGGATAGAGAACAGGTAGATAGGAGATAGAGATGAAATCTTTTTTAGTGATCGGGATCGGGCGGTTCGGCCAGCACCTTTCCGCCAATCTGATGAAGCTGGGCAATGATGTGATGATTGTGGATCAGAAGGAGGAGAAGCTGGAGGAGCTTCTGCCCATTGTCACCAGCGCGAAGATCGGGGACTGCACCAAGCCGGAGGTCTTAAAAAGCTTTGGAGTCGGGAATTTTGACGTGTGCCTGGTGTGCATTGGCACCAATTTCCAGAGCAGTCTGGAGATTACCAGCCTCCTGAAGGAGCTGGGAGCCAAATGTGTCATCAGCAAGGCCACCAGGGATGTCCATGCCAAGTTCCTGCTGCGAAATGGCGCCGACGAGGTGATTTACCCGGATCGGGACATTGCAGAGCGTCTGGCGGTACGGATGACAGCCAACCATGTATTTGATTATATCGAGATGGGAGATTATGGCATTTACGAGATCCCTCCGCTGCCCCAATGGCTGGGCAAATCCATCAAAGAAGTGAATTTCCGGGTGAAGTACCATGTCAATATCCTGGGGATTAAAAAGGAGGGGGAGACGGACCTGATGCCGGGGGCTGAGCATGTCTTCCGGGAGGAGGAGCATCTGATGGTGATCGGCAAAAAGGAGGATGTGGAGTATATCCTGAAGCGTCTTTGAAAAATCATTCCTGGCAGCTTAACCCCCCGCTGTGCGGTATAGTTTGCCTTCATTCGGGCAATTCATAAATAATAATAGAGGTGAAACATGTTACCGGATTTTTTAACAAGTATAGATGGAAAGATCCTGTTCTTTATTCAGGATTATCTGCGGATCGGCTGGCTGACCAGCTTTATGCGGTTTATTACCAGCCTGGGAAACGGCGCGCTGATCTGGATTGTGCTGGCAGCGGTGTTCCTTTGCTTTCATAGATACCGTAAGACCGGAATTGCCATGGCGGTGGCTCTCCTGGTGGGCTATCTTGTCACCAACCTGATTCTGAAAAACCTGGTGCTGCGGGTGCGGCCCTACGATGCATTGGTGGGGCTGCAGGCGCTGATCGGGCCTTTGGGAGACAGCTCCTTCCCCTCGGGGCATGCCACAAGCTCCATTGCCGCAGGCTTTGTGGTATTGCGGGGAAGCCCAAGATACATAGGGGTTCCGGCCATTGTGCTGGCAGTGCTGATTGCGTTAAGCCGTCTGTACCTGGGGGTGCATTATCCCACGGATGTGCTGGCAGGGGCGCTGATCGGGCTATTTGCGGCGTTTTGCGGCAAGTATACGGTGAAGACGTGATAAACTACAGAATGTGATGGAGACAGGGGGAAGGAATATGGGTGCAATTGTTTTATGGCTGGTCATTATTTTTGCAGTGGTGGCTTATAATAAAAAGAGCGTCACCATTAAGAATCCGGCAAGGCCGGATGCAGCGAAGGGGCAGCAGGGCGGTCAAGCCGCAGGTTCGGTGAAGAAGGAGCCGAATCCCTGGGATGCTTATCAGCCCAGCGATGAGAGGGGCAGGCAGCAGGCCTTAAAGGAGCGTCTTGCCAGGAAGTATAACCGCCCGGTTTCCGGTTCCACTGTGGGCGGAGATATCTTAAGCCGGGCCAAGGCTGCCGTGGAGGAGGATTTCGGCCAGACCTGGGAGCAGGAGGAGGAAGCGCGCCGCCGGCGGGAGCAGGAGGAGGCATGCCGCCAGCGAGAGCAGGGGAAGGAGGCACGGCGCCAGCGTAAGGAGGCGGAAGCGGGCCGTCAGCGAGAGCAGGAGGAGGCAGCATATCGGAGGAAGCAGGAGAGAGGACAACTTCAGTGGGGGCAGGAGGAGGCAGCTTCTCTGGCCCCACTGGCGGAAGGGTTGTTTTTAGACGGGGGACTTTCGTTAAGTCCCGGGATGCCTTCGGCCGGCAGGCAGGACAGCTTCCAGCTGGATGCGGTCTGGGATCTGATGGTGAAGGGGCCGGATATGGAGATCACCTTTGCCCGTGATTTTATTGCGGAGGGCGTGGAGATGCTGAACCGGATCCAGGCATAAGGCCTAGGCTTTTGCGTGGGATGCATGGCAAACGTGCGAAGGGAGGTGCCGGAATGGGCCAGCCGATTTCCATTGGGAATCAGGACTTTGAGTCCATGCGGGAAAATCATTGCTTTTATTATGAAAATCGGGTATTAATAGGATAGGAGAATTTATGTCACAGAAAAGACCGCAGCCCGGAGAGCGTTATCTCCATTTTAAGAACAAATTATATCAGGTTTTAACAATTGCCATACACTCGGAGACACAGGAGGAATTGGTGATCTATCAGGCATTGTACGGGAATTACCGGGTATATGCCAGACCCTTGTCCATGTTCACCAGTGAGGTGGATCATGAAAAGTACCCCCATGTGATTCAGAAGTACCGTTTTGAGCTGGTGTCTGGAGCCGGGGAAACCTCCAAAGAGCCGGAGAGTGAGGCGCATGTAAGCGAAGAGCTACCAAAGCAGCCCTCTTCGGAGGCGTTTATAACCGAACGGAAGACAGCGGAGCAGCCCCGTTCCCAGCGGCGGGCGCAGTTTGCACGGCAGCCCCAGTCTACCATTGTGCGGAAAACGCCAACAGCCCCAACGGAAAATGGCGGGCCTGGCCCGGAGGCGCTGATGATGGCCTTTTTCGATGCCCGCAGCTATGGGGAGAAATACCGGATTTTAGACCAGATGGATGGCCAGGTCACGAATATGATGATCAACAACATGGCAGTGACAATGGATGTGGTAATTCCGGAAGGGCCCCTGGAGAAACGGTTCGAGGAGCTGAAGCGGTGCGTCAGGACCCAGCAGAGGTATGAAATGAACCGCTGAAGCGGTATATCAGCAGTATTGCAGGGAGACAGGAACTGTCTCCCATATGCCGCATTAATCCGGCAGCCCCCGCTGTGACAATGTGCTGTTGTGATAATCGGTAGAAAAGGTCACATCCGCCCCGAACCACTCCGGCGGCACGAAAGCATTTGCCTCCTCCTCTGTGGCAAATTCCACCTCTGCCAGCAATAGGGGCGCAAGATCGCCGTGAAATACGTCCAGCTCGGCGGTGTGGCGTTCGTCCAGGGGAATCAGGTAGCGGGTCTTGGCAATCAAATATCCGTCCGTCTTGGGGCGCAGATGTTCATAGGCCTCTGCAGACAGGGGCAGGTTATATTCCTGGCGTACCATCAGGCCCTTGGACTTGTAGGTGAGATAATAATTCTCATCCTCCCTGCGGATGCGGATGACAGGATCCGTATTCAGATATCCCTGTTCGATTTGGCGACAGGAATAGTTCTCAAGGTGCGGCGGCAATTCAGAGATCAGATATTTTCGTTCAATTTCCATGGAAATCCCTCCTGATAATCTTCAAACGGTCAAAATCCCTTTTGACTGCTACATCATAGTATACAGGAAGTTCCCAAAAAAAGAAACCCCCTCACAAGCCATGCTTGCAAAGGAGCTTCTTGAAAGAATGAAAATTGTTTCTGCAATCGTTACTGCATTCCGCCGGACATCTGCTGTTCCTGCTTCATGATCATTTTCTTTACCATTTCGCCGCCGATAGAACCAGCCTGGGCAGAGGTCAGGTCACCGTTGTAACCGTTTTTAAGGGGTACTCCGATTTCAGAAGCAACCTCCTGCTTAAAACGATTCATAGCATCCTTTGCCTCAGGTACTGCCATTCTGTTTGTGTTAGAACCGGAATTGTTAGACATTCGATTCACCTCCAAATTTTGAAATATTCTTTTAAAGATAAGTTTCAATGGTGTTTCACTTACCTTGGTGTTATTATTTACAGGCTTTCAAAAAATATGTTGGTAAAAAATATGTTTTGTGTTAGAATTTGGAAAAAGGAAACTATTGTGGAAAGGAGCTTTTATTATGAGTAAAATTGGAGTATTTTTAGCAGAGGGCTTTGAGGAGATCGAGGGTCTGACTGTGGTTGACATTCTGCGCCGGGCCAACATTGAGACTGTTACCATTGCAATCGGAGGAAAACGTCAGGTGATGGGAAGCCATGGAATTCATGTGGTGGCGGACTGCGTATATGAGGATATGGCTTTTGAGGAGCTTACGGGCATTGTTCTGCCGGGCGGTATGCCGGGAACCACCCATCTGAAGGAGCATGCAGGAGTGGTAGCCAGGGTACAGGAGTTTGCCCGGGCAGGAAAGCTGGTGGCAGCCATCTGTGCGGCTCCCAGTGTGCTGGGCTTTGCCGGCGTCCTGGAGGGAAAATGCGCCACCTGCTATCCGGGCTTTGAGGATCAGATGAATGGGGCAGAGCCAAAGGATGACGGGGTCGTCTGTGACGGCAACATAATTACCGGCCGCGGGATGGGAGCTGCCATTCCCTTTGCGCTGGCCCTGACTGCCTATCTGACCAGCCGGGAGGAGGCAGAGGAGATTGGCCGTTCCATCCAGTATACGGGAGCGCTCTATGAGTAATCCGTATCAGGTGCCCTGTATCTATGGGCAGGTGCAGCCGGGGAAGAAGCTGGCGGCAGAGGTGCCGGGGTCCAAGAGCATAACCAACCGCGCCCTGCTGCTGGCCACATTGGCAGAAGGGACAAGCCGGCTTCAGGGGGCGCTGTTCTCGGAAGATTCCAGACATTTTTTAAGCTGTATCCAGGAGCTGGGCTTTGAGACCCAGGTGGAGGAGGAGCAGCGGCAGATTCTTGTGGTGGGGCAGGGCGGGGCTGTGCCCAGGGCAGAGGCCTCTATCTATGTGGGCAGCGCCGGGACAGCGGCCCGGTTTCTGACTGCCTATCTGGGCGTGGCAAAGGGGCGGTATCATCTGGATGCTTCCCCCCAGATGAAAAGGCGTCCCATGGCCCCCCTGCTGACCTGTCTGCAGGAGCTGGGCTGTCAGGTGAGATACCGGGAGCAGGAGGGATTTTTTCCCTTTACCCTGGAGGGACAAGGGTTTGGGAAGCAGCAGATTACAGTGGATATTGGGAGTAGCAGCCAATTCTTAAGTGCACTTTTAATTTCTTCCGTGCTGTCCCGGGAGGAATTGAGGATTCAGGTGCAGGGAAGCCATGGCATGGCCTACATTGATATGACAAGGCGGATGATGGAGCAGTTCGGCGTTGCCGTGGAACAGAGGGAGACGCCAGAGGGCCCGGAATTTCGGATTCCGGGAGGCCAGAGCTATCAGGCCAGAGCCTACCGGATCGAGCCGGACGTATCGGCAGCCTGCTATTTTTACGGCATGGCGGCCTTATTGGGCATTGCTGTGACAGTGCCCCATGTGCATTTTGATTCTCTTCAGGGGGATGTGGAATTTTTGCGGATCCTGGAGCGGATGGGATGTCAGGTATCGGATGGGGAAGAAGGGATCACGGTGCTTGGGCCCGGCCAGGGCCGTCTTGAGGGCGTGGAGGCTGACATGTCCGCCTGCTCGGATCAGGCCATTACCCTGGCAGCGCTGGCGCCCTTTGCCCAAGGACCCACCAGGATCACAGGGATCGGCCATATCCGCCTGCAGGAGAGCGACCGCATCCATGGAATTGCCGCAGAGCTTGGACGCATGGGGATTCGCTGTGTGGAGGGCAGGGATGATCTGGAGATTTATCCGGGAACGCCCGGGCCCTGCCTGGTCAATACCTATGAGGATCACCGGATGGCCATGGGATTTTCCCTGGTGGGCCTTCGGGCAGAGGGGATTGCCATTGACAATCCCGCCTGCTGCCGAAAGACCTTTGAGACATATTTTTCCGTGCTTTCCGAGTGCGTGGAGCGGCTTGGGCAGCCATGAGCAGGCTTATTGATGAAATATCCGTTCCAGATCCTTCTCGGTATCATCCATCAGCAGCTGGAATTCTTCCTCTGTGATGAGCCGCCGCTCTTCTGTGATGATCCCAAGCCTGCCAAGGGCCTCTAAGGTGTGCACACAGTCCGTAGTCAGGGTAATGGCTGTGGACTGGACAGATTTTGCGAAGGTGCGGCATTGCTCGCCGTCATAGCCGGTGTAGACACTGTCCTTAGGAACGGTATAATCCAGGAACAGGGTATTGGCATAGATGCTCTTCTTATAATCCTCCGCAAAGGGATAGCTGTAGATTCGGTAATTGCCCTCCTGCACATCCTTCTGGAAGGCATCAAATATGGAACGGCACTGGTCCTGGTCCAAAACTTGATCAGTGAGATAATCGCCATTGATATACACGCCCAGAGAGCCCTCCACAAAGGTCAGCTGTTCGTAGGCATCCGTAAAATGATACTGCAGATAATATTCCGGCCGGTGGGACAGGGACATGATCTGATACAGGACATAATCCGCCTGATCCAGATACCGTTCCTCCACCGGGTAGAAATACTTCCGTGCCAGGCGGGTGCCGTTTTTCAGATTATAATAAATATTCAGCGAGGTGTAGCTGGCATCCAGCTTCATGTGGTTGAAATAGCTCTGAATGTCCTTTTTGGAGGAGGCAAGCTTCTGGTGGATGCCGAGAAGGGCTTCATAGTCCTCCGGCGACAGACGTATGGGGTATGTTCCGCTGATGCAGGCCATTTCAATCTCCTCCTCCTTCGGAACACGCTGCTCTAAGCGGAGGATATCCTTATGGACACAGAATACAAAAATCAGGGTAATTGCCAGCAGCGCGCCGCTCTCGGCCAGCCGCTTTGTCTGAAAAATCCGGAAGCTTTTCTGCAGTACCATCTCAGAGGCAAAAAATAAAATGAATTCAGCAGCCAGCAGCAGGGGAATCAGAGGCAGAAGATCCCCGCCGGCCGGGGAATATCTGTGAATGATCGATGTGCCCAGATAGGCAAACAGGCCTCCCAGGGTATATGCGGCTCCCCAGCGGAATACGGGCTTTAAAAAGTGTACGGTGATGATATCGCCGGCTGACTCCAGCTGCCTCTTCCGATAGATGAGATAGGCAAGGAAAAAAAGCGCCAATGCCGCAATCGCATAGATTCCCACATAGAAATGAGCCGTTTTCAGGGTCAGGGAGAGGAAATCATTATGAAAGGTTCCGTTGCTGTTGAGATAGAGGCTGGAGGTGCCGAAGCAGCGGCCCAGGAAATAGAGGGGCGAAAGGAAATCCCCAAACTGGAAATCCAGCGTCATGCCATAGGAGATGGTTGACATAATATATTGTACCTGGGAGCGCAGCACAACAAAGGCATAGTTGAAAATGATAAAAAACCCATAGGCAGCCGCCATATGGCCTGTGACCAGGGCCGTAAATACAGCCAGGGCAAAGGCAGCCAGCGTCATGCCCAGGGAGAGCAGCAGCCAGTGCAGCAGGCCCTCCAGGTGTGTCATCTGCAGAAAAAAGCAGACAAAGATACTGGCCAGGAAGCTTAAGAGCTGGGGGATGACCAGAAAGCATAGCCCGGAGCAGAGGTTGGTCAGGTACAGGGATTCCCTGCATACCGGCAGTGCATGGATCATATGGGCGCTCCGGGCCTGATACAGGTAGGAGAACAGAGTGATCGCCGTAATGGCAGCAAACAGGAACAGCAGGAAGGGACTGAGACCCTTGTAGACTGTTTCCAAAAACTGCTGCTCCAGATAGCGGTCATATTCCGCAGGCGCAATGTCCGTAAAGTCTGCGGAGAGATTCACAAAGATCCGAAAGGGCAGCCGGTACAGGCAGACCAGCAGCCAGCAGGCCC
Source organism: uncultured Lachnospiraceae bacterium (assembly GCA_910588285.1). Classification (GTDB taxonomy): domain Bacteria; phylum Bacillota; class Clostridia; order Lachnospirales; family Lachnospiraceae; genus 14-2. The sequence goes on along the minus strand of CAJUQB010000021.1, from coordinate 36,115 downwards.
AGACAGGCCAGTAAAGGGTTATATTTTTCAGAAAAATAGTTTTGCTAAAGAAGGATCTCTTTGACAGCATAATCGTTTCCTCCCATTTCATAGATGAAAATTTCTTCCAGGGTCAGCGGCAGGATATCCACAAACAGAGGGTTCAGGGCAGACAGCTGTCTCTGGATCTGTACCCCGTCCCCGCGGATAATGATGGTGTAGACCCGCCCCATATTGCTCATCTGGAGGATATCCAGCTCCTCAGGCAGCGGAGGCATGGCATGGGCAAAGGCCAGCTGTACCTTGCAGATGGTATTCTGCAGGTCGCAGAGGGAGCGCTCCAGAACAAGCTTCCCCTGATGCATGATGCCGACATGGTCGCAGACATCCTCCAGCTCCCGCAGGTTGTGGGAGGAGATCAGGATGGTCAGGGGCTGCTCCTGGCCGTGGCTTAAGATCAGGCTCCAGAGCTGGCGGCGCATCACCGGGTCAAGGCCATCCACCGGCTCGTCCAGCACCATGAGCCCGGGATGGCAGCAGAGGGCCAGCCAGAAGGCCACCTGCTTCTGCATGCCCTTGGAGAGCCGGCGGATATTCCGCTTAACATCAATGGAAGGGAAAAAATCCCGCAGCTTTTCAAACAGCTTCTCGTCAAAAGCCGGGTAGAGCCCGGCATAAAAGGATTTCATTTCCAGGGTATCTGCCTGGAAGAAATAGAACAGGTCGTCCGGAATATAAAACATCCGGGCCTTTTGGGCCGTATTTTCGTACACAGGCTCCCCCTGTACCAGGATCTGCCCCTGGCTGGGCCGGTAGATTCCGGTAATATGGCGCAGCAGCGTGGATTTCCCGGCGCCGTTTGGCCCCACAAGCCCGTATACCGCTGCCTTTGGCACATGCATATTGACATGGTCAAGGGCGCAGAAGCCATGAAAATATTTTACGAGATCCTTTACAACAATCACAGGGAATTCCCCCCTTCTGAGAGCAGCGCAATACGTGAAGACAGATCCTGGGAGCTGACGGAGAGGAACAAAAGCTCTGCTACCACATCGTCAAATTGGCGCATCAGCTCCTGCTGGCGTTTGCCGGCGACAGGCGTATGGGCAGCGAAGGTGCCCTTGCCCTGGCAGGTATAGAGATATCCCTCATCCTCCAGTTCCCGGTAGGCCCGCTGGATAGTGTTGGGGTTGATGGCCAGTAAGGCCGCAAGCTCCCGCACCGAGGGAAGCTTCTCGTCCGGTTCAATGGCATGTGTCATCACCAGATGACGCAGCCCGTGCTTAATCTGCTGATAAATGGGTTTGGCATCGCGATAATCCAGTTGAATCATATAAGATCCCTCCAAACTGTATTAATCCAATTCATACACTCAAAGCATACATTTAATGTAACACAGGATGGGGAAAATAAAAAGCCGAAAAACAGAAGATTTTTCTTAAGAATTTATGAGGAGTGCCCGGCCAGCATCGCCGTGAGCCGGGCAGCAGTCCCGGCACAGGCGCAGCCGCTGCAAAGATGCAGGGCTTGCGCCGGGACAGCCGCTGCAGAGATGCAGGGCTTGCGCCGGGACAGCCGCTGCAGGGATGCAGGACTTAAGCCAGGACAGCCGCTGGGGGAAATGCCGCTACCGGTATTCTCCCAGATAGAACAGGGCCATGGTTCCGGGACCTGAGTGGGCGCCGATGGTGGGGCCTACATAGTTGATCAGGAAGGAACCGATGCCAAAGCGTTCCGATACTAGGTCAGCTACAAACTGCGCCTCTTCCTGGCAGTCGCCGTGGCTGATAAAAACAATATCATTCTGATCCCGGAGGGAGCCCATCTGCTTCTCCATGCTGTCCACCAGGGCGATGAGGGATTTCTTCCGGCCCCGGACCTTGGAAAGCAGGATCAGATGGCCCTCATTGTCCACATGGAGAATGGGCTTAAGGTTAATCATGGTGCCCAGGATGGCTGCAGTCTTGGAAACGCGGCCGCCTCTGTGGAGATGGAACAGGTCATCCACCGTAAAATTGTGCACAAGGTTCAGCTTGTGATCCTCAATCCATGCGGCATTTTCCTCCAGAGACATGCCGTTTTCCCGGTTGCACCATGCCTTGTGGACCAGAAGCCCTTCCCCAAGGGAGGCGCAGAGGGAATCAATCACAACAACCTTGTGGTCCGGATACTCCTCCGCCAGTTCCCTGGCGGCAATGCGGGCGCTGTTGTAGCTTCCGCTGAGACCTGAGGAAAAGGCAATGTGGAGCAGGTCGCACTGGTGCTCCTTCAGCAGTTCAAGAAAAACGCTCTTGGCGTCCTCAGGATTCACCTGGGCGGTGGTGGGCAGGGAGCCGGCCCGCATCTTGGCATAGAATTCCGCCACCGGAAGCTCATGGCCTCTCTCGTAAGTCTCCCCGTCAATGGTATAGCTTAAGGACATGACACCCAAGCCCTTTTCCTGGATATAGGATTCCGGCAGGTCCGCATTGTTGTCAGTGGTAATCATATAACGATTCATAATACCCTCCTTGCGTAAAAGTAACTTCATATAGTTTATATTACCATGTCCTGATAAATTGTGCAACGAAATATTGTTTGAAATACTAAGAGATGTAAGAATGGATGAGGGCTTGGGGGCATTTTTGACCCGCGAATCAGAAAGCGGGTCAGGAAACATCCGGGCAATGGCTGCATATAGTAAAAGGATAGAAATGACCGGAGGTTATTATGGCAGCCAGTATTGTAATAGATGCCGGGCACGGCGGGTATGACAGCGGAGCCAGCTATCAGGGCAGGCGGGAAAAGGACGATGTGCTGCGGCTGGCCCTGGCAGTGGGGCAAAAGCTTGCCCAGGACGGATATCAGGTATACTACACCAGGACGGAGGATGTCTATGATTCCCCCTATGAGAAGGCGCAGATTGCCAATGCAGCGGGGGCGGATTATTTTGTATCCCTACACCGCAATTCCAGCCCGAACCCCAATACCTACAGCGGAGTGGAGACGCTGGTGTACCAGGAAAATCAGGTGGTCAATGACATTGCAGATGCCGTCAACCAGAGACTAAGCGAGGTGGGCTTTCGCAATCTTGGCATCAAGGAACGGCCGGGCCTTGTGGTGCTGCGGAGAACCCAGATGCCGGCAGTGCTCATTGAGGCCGGATTCCTCAATACCGATGCGGACAATGCACTGTTTGACCAGAAATTTAATGAGATTGCAGATGCCATTGCACAGGGAATCGAGGAGGGGATTGGAGCGGCAGATACCTCAAGACCTGCCCGGTATGGCGTGCAGGTAGGGCTTTTTTCCCATGCGGCCAATGCCCTGTTTTTGCAGGAGCAGCTGGAGGAGCTGGGATATCAGGTACAGATTCGCAGGGAGGAGCCCTACGATGCGGTAATTGTGGGAGAGGAAACCAGCCTGGAGGATGCGGCAGCCCTGCAGAACCGCCTTCGCCAGATGGGGTACGATACCCTTATTGTAAGCCTTTAACCCAGAAAAAATGCGGGATACAGGCATTCTGTATCCCGCGCTGCAAAGGACCTTTGCACAGTTTGCACAAAATTTAAGAAAAACATAAAAAGACCTTTACAAGTCCATAAAAATCAAATAGTATAATGCTATCTCAGAAATCTATTTCGCTATTGACATAATTGTCAGGAAAACCCACAATCATCCCCAAAAGGCAGAGAGCCAGAGAAGCGGCAGATTCTGCGGCCGTGTGCAGCATTATATTTTATCGGGTTCGGGATAGTCTACACCCTGGGTATCCACGGTGACGGTTCCGATGATCTGGGGCTCCATGGGGCGGTCAGAGTAGTCGGTGGCGGTTTCGGCAATTCGGTTGACAACCTCCATTCCCTCTGTAATCTTGCCAAAGGCAGCATAGGCGCCGTCCAGATGCGGGGCGTTCTTGTGCATGATGAAGAACTGGGAACCGGCGGAATCCGGCGCCATGGAGCGGGCCATGGACAGAACACCCTCTGTGTGGGCCAGGCCGTTGACAAAGCCGTTCTGGGAGAATTCACCGGGGATACTGTAGCCGGGGCCGCCCATACCGGAGCCCTCCGGGCATCCCCCCTGAATCATAAAGCCGCGGATGACGCGGTGGAAGATCAGGCCGTCATAAAAATGACTCTGGATCAAATGGATAAAATTGCGTACCGTATTGGGTGCAATTTCCGGATACAGCTCAGCTTTCATGATATCGCCGTTTTTCATTTCAATTGTAACAATTGGATTTGCTGCCATAGAAATATCCTTCTTTCTTTTTATTTTTGTTTTCATTTCCAAGTATAGTGGAATTCGTAAACAAATCTGTACATACTTCCGTAAAATCTTCTGGAATCTATTCTATTGTAACGGAAAAATATACATACGTAAAGTATAATTTTCCCTCCTGTCGACACGAACTGCGATATTTCTTTTTTTTACTTTGTTATTCTTACAGGGTGTTAAGCAAATTCAGTTCTAAAAAACGTATTCCGGAATAAAAATATTAGTACACAGTGATCGATATGCCGTCGATATACCAAAAGCCCCATGGGGCGTGAAAGAGGAAGGAGAAACAACTTATGGCAGATAAAATTTTTGAAAACAACCAGGTAACTGTGACAGGGGAGATTATCTCTGATTTCAGCTACAGCCACGAGGTATTTGGAGAGGGCTTCTACATGGTAGACGTGGCCGTCAACCGGCTCAGCAGCTATGCGGACTGTATCCCGCTGATGGTCTCAGAGCGGCTGATTGATACGGAGCAGAGCTACATTGGCCAGATTATCCGGGTAAACGGACAGTTCCGCTCCTACAACCGCCACGAGGAGAAGAGGAACCGGCTGGTGCTGTCTGTCTTTGCCAGGGAGCTGGAGTTTGTGGATGAGATGCCGGACGGAGAGAAGAGCAATCAGATATTCCTGGACGGGTACATATGCAAGGAGCCGATCTACCGGAAGACGCCTCTGGGGAGGGAGATTGCAGATCTTTTGATTGCAGTGAACCGCTCCTACGGGAAGTCCGATTATATCCCCTGCATCTGCTGGGGCAGGAATGCCCGTTTTGCATCCGGGTTTGACGTTGGAGGACATGTGCAGATCTACGGCAGGATCCAGAGCAGGGAATACCTGAAAAAGGTCAGCGAGAATGAGACCCAGAAGCGAATTGCCTATGAGGTTTCTGTTAGTAAAATTGATTATCTGGAATAAGTTTTTGCTCAAATTATGTGTACCGCTGGAAATGTGAGATTGGTTGTTGACAGGGCACGGAAGAAATGCTATATTATTTTTTGATTGAGAAAGTTTAGAAAAGAGAATAGTCAGATAGAGGTTGCGCGATTTATGAGTAGCCTGTTTGATGCGGCAGGAGCATGGGAGAACAGGCAAAAGGAGAGAGCGCCGAAAGGGTTTGTCCACCTGCGGGCAGGCTGCTTGGGCACAGGGCGAACAGCTCTGTGACTGTCATCTGTGTGTCAGATGGTGGGCTATCGGAATGAATCAACAGAAGCAGGCTTGCTCTGTTTATCATGTGGAATTCCAGGAGCCGCTCATCGGAACGGCTCTTTTTTATGCACAGACCTGCATACGGAAGCTTTATGCAGAAGGATTAGGAGGAAGAAAATGGCATTGTTCCAAGGCTCAGGCGTTGCGATTGTTACGCCCATGAAGGAAAACTACGAGGTAAATTTTGATAAGCTGGAGGCGATCATCAATGACCAGATCGCCAATGGCACAGACTGTATTGTAATTGCAGGGACCACAGGGGAGGCCTCCACCATGTCGGAGGAGGAGCATCTGGAGGTTATCCGGGCAGCGGTAGGCATGGTGAAGAAGCGCGTTCCGGTTGTGGCGGGAACAGGCTCCAACTGCACGGCTACGGCAGTGTATCTCTCTGTGGAGGCAGCCAGGGCCGGGGCCGACGGGCTGCTGGTGGTGACGCCCTATTACAACAAGGCCACCCAGAAGGGGCTGATTGCCCACTACACGGAGGTGGCGTCCAGCGTGGATGTACCGATTCTGCTGTACAATGTGCCGGGAAGGACCGGATGCAATATTCAGCCTGCCACAGTGGCAGCTCTTGTAAAGGATGTGGAGAATATTGTGGGAATCAAGGATGCCACCGGGGATATTACCAATGCCTTGAGGGTGATGCAGCTGACCGACGGGGAGATTCAGCTGTATTCCGGAGAGGACGGGATGGTGGTTCCGCTGCTGGCAGCAGGCGGCATCGGCGTGATCTCCGTACTGGCCAATGTTGCGCCCCGCTACACCCACGATATGGTGATGTCATATCTTGAGGGGGATACGGCCAAGGCGCTTAAGATGCAGCTGGGAGCGCTGGAGCTGTGCGATGCGCTGTTCTGCGAGGTGAACCCCATACCGGTGAAGGCAGCCATGAACCTGATGGGCTGGGAGGCAGGGCCCCTGCGGGCGCCCCTGTATGATCTGGAGCCCCAGAATGCAGAGCGCTTAAGAAAAGCTATGATCGATTTTGGGATTCCGCTGGCATAAGCAGGAAATATAGAAGGGAGAGAACTGTTTTAAAGTAAGAGACGGCTTTGGAACAGTTCTTTTCCGTATCAGTAAGAAGCTGTGAGGTAATAAATGTTTGAACAAATGTTATAGAAGGCGGAGGCGTGTGAATTATGATACGGGCAATTATGCATGGATGCAACGGAAAAATGGGACAGGTGATCACCGGACTGTGCCGGGAGGATGGGGAGCTTGAGATTGCGGCGGGTGTGGATCCCTCCGGCCATATCCAGAACACCTACCCGGTATTTGAACAGATCCAGGACTGTGACGTGGAGGCAGATGTTATCATTGACTTTGCCGCAGCAACAGCAGTGGAGGAGCTGCTGTCCTACAGCGTGGAGAAGCAGATCCCGGTGGTGCTGTGCACCACCGGCCTGACACAGCAGCAGAATGAGGCTGTCCGGGCAGCGGCCTGTAAGGTGGCGGTATTAAAGTCCGCCAATATGTCCCTGGGGATTAATATACTGCTGGACCAGCTGAAGAAGGCGGCCCGGGTCCTGGCCCCGGCAGGCTTTGATATGGAGATTGTGGAGAAGCACCATAACCAGAAGGTGGATGCCCCCAGCGGGACGGCCCTGGCCCTGGCAGATGCCCTGAATGAGGCATTGGAGGAGGAGTACAGCTACATGTACGACAGGACGGCCCAGCGGAAGAAGCGGGACAAATACGAGATCGGGATCCAGGCAGTGCGGGGCGGTACGATTGTGGGAGAGCATGATGTGATTTTTGCCGGCAATGAGGAGGTGATCACCTTTCGCCATACAGCGTATTCCAAAGGCGTATTTGCCAAAGGGGCCATTGAGGCAGCCAAGTTCCTGGCCGGGAAGCCGGCGGGGCATTATGATATGCAGGATGTAATTGCTGCAAAATAACAGGGGAATATACCCAAAGGATAAGACAAAGGGATAAGACAAAGGGGGATAAGGATGAAGGAGACAGAGCTGCGGTATTTGAAGGGGCTGGCAAAGCAATATCCCAGTATTGCGTCAGCGGCTACAGAGATCATTAACCTGCAGGCGATTTTGAGCCTGCCCAAGGGGACGGAGCATTTTATCACAGATATTCACGGGGAGTACGAGCAGTTTCAGCATGTGCTGAAGAACGGCTCCGGGGCCATTAAGCGGAAGATCGAGGAGGAATTTGGGAATAATTTTTCCCTGTCAGAGAAAAAGTCCATCGCCACGCTGATCTATTATCCGGAGCTGAAATTAGAGCAGATGCAGAAGAAGGAGGAAAATATCGAGGACTGGTATAAGGTGACCATATACCGGCTGGTGCGGATCTGCAAGGTGGCCTCTTCCAAGTACACCCGCTCCAAGGTGCGCAAGTCGCTGCCCAAGGATTTTGCCTATGTCATGGAGGAGCTGATGACAGGGCGGGCGGATATGTATGACCAGGAGGCTTATTATAATGAGATTGTCCATACGGTAATCCGGACCAAGCGGGCGCCGGAGCTGATTGTGGCCTTATGCAACCTCATCCGGCGCTTTGTGGTGGACCACCTCCATGTGGTGGGGGATATCTTTGACCGGGGGCCCTATCCCCATCTGATTATGGACACGCTGATGGACCACCATTCGGTGGATATCCAGTGGGGCAACCATGACGTGCTCTGGATGGGTGCGGCAGCCGGAAATCCCTGCTGCATTGCCAATGTGATCCGTATTTCCGCCAAGTACGGCAACCTGAACATCCTGGAGGAGGGGTATGGAATCAACCTGATTCCACTGGCCCGCCTGGCCATGAATGTCTACCAGAATGACAGCTGCGGGGCCTTCAAGCTGGATTATCGGGAGGATGAGTATGATCTGAAGGAGGCCATGCTGGATGAGCGGATGCACAAGGCGATTTCCATTATCCAGTTTAAGCTGGAGGGCCAGCTGATTCTGCGCAGACCGGAGTTCCATATGGAGCACCGCCTGCTGCTGGATAAGATCGACCTGGAGCAGGGGACAGCCACAGTGGAGGGGGTCAGGTATCCTCTGCGGGATAAGACCTTTCCCACCTTTGACCCCGAGCACCCATACGAGCTGTCGCCGGAGGAGGCGGATGTGGTGGAGCGGCTGGTGCATGCCTTTGTCAACTGCGAGCGGCTGCAGCGGCATATCCGGTTCCTGTATGCAAAGGGAAGCCTGTACAAGGTATATAACGGGAACCTGCTGTACCATGGCTGCGTACCCTTCAACGAGGACGGGAGCTTCCGCAAGGTGAATATTTTCGGCACCTGCTACAGCGGCAAGGAGCTCTATGATGTGCTGGATCATTATATCCGGAAGGGCTATTTCTCCCTGGATCCGGAGGAGAAGCAAAAAGGCCTGGACATCCTGTGGTTTATCTGGAAGCATCCGGATTCCCCGGTGTTCGGCAAATCAAAAATGACCACCTTTGAGCGGTATTTTATTGCCGATAAAAAGACCCACGAGGAACCCAAGAATCCCTACTACCGCCTGATTGAGAAGGAGGAGATCGTCAATAAGATTTTAGAGGAGTTCGGGCTTCCTGCGGAGGATTCCCATATTATCAACGGCCACATTCCCGTCGAATCTAGGAAGGGGGAATCCCCGGTGAAGTGTAATGGGAAGCTCCTCATTATTGACGGAGGCTTTTCCAAGGCCTACCAGCCCAAGACAGGAATTGCAGGCTATACGTTGATCTACAATTCCTACGGGCTGCTGCTGGCTGCCCATGAGCCCTTTGAATCCATAGAGCGGGCCGTGCAGGCGGAGAGCGATATCCATTCCCACATGGTGGTGGTGCAGCACACGGCCAGGCGGATTACAGTGGCGGACACAGACAGCGGGGAGGAGATCCGGGAGGTGATCCGGGAGCTGGAGTACCTGCTGCAGGCATACCGGGAGGGCCTGATTGTGGAGAGCGCCCTGGAGTAGAGGCGACATGTATTTGGAGAGCGGGCTGCTGTTTTTGCAGGAGGTGCAGGAGATGGATGCAGTGCAAAAGGAAGAAAGGTATACCCGGCTCCCTTTGCCGTTTTCTTGGATAAATGTGGTTGTAGTGGTACAATTATTTGTGGAGGTCCTTGTAAAGCAATTTCATATAATACAACTAAAAGTTTACTTAAAGGACGTAATAATTATTGTGAAAGAGCCAAAAGAGAAGCAATTGATTATATAAAAAGTATAGATTTCGGAAAATAAGCATGAAAGAGATATATAAAAAACTCTTTAAAAAATATAGGAAAGAAATCTTCACCAGCGTGCTATTACTTATTTCAATCAGTATCTTATCCATATTAGGCCCCTTCATTCTCAAAGAGTTCATGGAAGATCAGATAGAAACCGGATTAAAGGTGATGGAGCCTACCTATCCGACAGAACGGGTAAATGGTACTATCAATACGATTTTTAGTTTATATAGCTCTTCCATTTCCGGAATATTTGTATCTGCGCTGACAGCAGGGATGATTTTATGGATGATCTTAAGAATCAATTGGATGCTGGCATTGCTGTATTTTTTACAGATACCGATACAATATTTTTGATTTCAAAAATTGCTAAATGGCGAAAAATCCAAATTATCAGAATATGGGATTTTATTGCAGGAAACTGGGAGAGCCTGTGGATGTGAGCCGCTGGAATGAGCTGCTGGAGCTGGAATTCATGAAAAAAAGGCATTGGACTGTTTGACAAAATACCCCAATGATTTTCATCTGAATAAGATCTTGGCGGATATTTATTATAGCCAATGCTTTTCTGCAAATATGGAACATATCGATGATAAAAAAGAGAGAGGCATATATTTTTATGAAAGATGCATTGAGCTGTATGACCCAAAACAGGCAGCAGATGTGACAGAAGAGTCTCTCTATATACAAATCGCAACCCTTTGCATGTGGGATCAGGGGCAGGTAGAACGTGCAATGGAGATTAGATTGATAATTTTAGCAGTACCCTGGAATTACTTGAAAATAAATCGCTCAAGAATCTATACGAAGAGCTGGATACCTAATGTATTGGCAGAGTGATTCATCTGTATATTTTGGGTAAACAACTAAGCCCCCAGGGGAGCTGTGGCTGTGAAAAACCACAATTCCCCCGGGGGCTATCCTTTTCCCCTCAAAAGCAGCCAAGGACCTTCGCGTACTGACGCGTCCATATTTCCCCAAATGGTTTTCCTGAAAATGAACGTATCAGCGCACTACAGCAGCTGGATGCCGTGTTTCTCCGCCAGCTCCACGGTCTCCTCCGGCCACAGGGAGGACTGCACCTCGCCGATGTGGGCCTTGCGCAGGAAGAACATACAGATCCGGGACTGGCCGATTCCACCGCCGATGGTGAAGGGCACCTGCTCCTCCAGAACTGCCTGCTGGAAGGGCAGCTGGGCGCGCTGGGGACAGCCGGCCTTGTCGAGCTGGGACAGCAGCGCCTCCCGGTCTACCCGGATTCCCATGGAGGACAGCTCCAGGGCAATATCAAGCACCGGATAATAAACGATGATATCAGCATTCAAGGACCAGTCGTCGTAGTCCGGTGCGCGGCCGTCATGGCGCTGTCCGGATTCCAGCACATCCCCGATCTGCATGATGCAGACAGCGCCCTTTGCCTTGGCGATGTAATATTCCCGCTCCTTGGGGGTGTATTCCGGGAACATATCCTCCAGCTCCTGGGAGGTAATAAAAAAGATATCATGAGGCAGAACCTCTTCAATATAATCATATTGGATGGACATGTATTTCTCCGTCTTGCGGAGCACCTTGTAGACGGTGCGCACCGTATCCTTCAGGGTATCCAGGGTGCGCTGCTCCCTGGTGATAATCTTCTCCCAATCCCATTGATCCACAAAGATCGAATGAATATTGTCCGTATCCTCATCCCGGCGGATGGCATTCATATCCGTGTAGAGCCCCTCCCCTGTGGAAAATCCGTACTTCTGCAGTGCGAACCGCTTCCATTTGGCCAGGGAATGGACAATCTCTGCCTGCTTCTCGTTCTGCTCCCGAATGCCGAAGGTAACGGGACGCTCCACGCCGTTGAGATTGTCATTGAGCCCGGAATCCGGGTCAACAAACAGCGGTGCGGACACACGGGACAGATTCAAACGCTGGGAAAGCAGATTCTGAAAGAAATCCTTCACTGTCTTGATGGCAATCTGGGTGTCATGCAGATCCAGATGAGATTCGTAATTCTTAGGGATAATCATTGATTCCATTTTTATAAATCCTTTCCAAATTAAGTTGTTGCATTATTTTTCCTGCTGATGCAGCCAAAGCTATATTGATTATACGCTTCTCATTGTACTTTTTCAATAAGTGTGATAAAGTTTCTATAAGATAAAGGAGGAGAGGCATTGAGGGAACAGGAATTTGAAGCCTGCATCCAAAGGATTCGCTCCGGGGACAAGGAGGGGCTTCGGGAAATCTATGAGGCCTATGTGGGGCTGATCTATACCGTGGTTTACGAGCTGACCGGACAGCGGGAGGACGCCCAGGACCTTACCTCGGATTTTTTTATCCGGCTGTGGGAGAAGGCAGACAGCTATCGGTTCGGCGGGGCCCATAAGGGCTGGATGGTGACCATTGCCCGCAACATGGCTGTGGATTATCTGAGGAAACGCAAACGGGAGCAGCAGGCAGCGGACAGGAATCAGGGGATGGATGCAGCGGGCGGCGGCAAAGCCGCGAAGGGATTTGCGGAGGAGCTGGTGGGAGATCTGTCCATGCGGGAGGCTATGGCGAAGCTGAAGCCGGCCCAGCGGCAGGTCCTGGACTTGAAAATTATTGGGGAGATGACCTTCCAGGAGATTGCGGATATCCTGGGCAAGCCCCTGGGAACAGTTTCCTGGCAGTACCGCCAGGGGATCCGCCAGCTAAAGCATTACTATGATATCAGAAAGGGGGCTTCAGGATGAAGGAATTATCAGAAAAAGAGTTAAAGCAGCTTTATAAAAAGGAAATAATGACGGATATCCCGGAGCTCTGGAATAAAATAGAAGAAAATCTTGCACCGAGGACGCCGCCGGGGACGCAGAAGCCAGAGGCACAGCAGGAGCAAATGGCCCTGCCGATAAGGGGAAGGCAGAACAGCCGGCGGCGGTGGCTGGCCGGCCTGGGTGCGGCTGCTGCTGCGGCGCTTCTGGCAATTCCGGTCTGGCAGCTGCAGCAGGGAGGAGGAAAGAACGATAACAACAGCGCGGCAATGGAGGCAGAGGATACAGACAAAGCGGACAACACCATGGAGGCAGCAGAGGAAGGCTGCGCCCCGGCAGAGGATACAGACAAAGCCCAGAACCTGGCAGAGGAGACGGATGGAGCCCTGGCGGAGGGAGAAGATGCCCCGGCAGAGAATACAGACAAAGCCCCAGCCTCGGCAGAGGGAGAAGGCGCCCAGGCAGAGAAGGCGGGCGATGGGGATGCCTCGGCTTACCAGGAATGGGAGGGGGAATTCCATCTGGAGGCAGAGCTGTCTGTGGAGCAGGTGCAGACTACCATGGAGGGCTTTCTGATCACCGGCCGGATCCGGATGGCAGAGGACAACTGGTTTGAGATTGGAGAGCAGGCCACTGTATTTTATGAGGGGAATGCTTACCGGGAAGCGGATTTTTCGGGGACAATCCGCGTGCTGCTGGATGTGGAGGAAGCAAATGTCAAAATTTTAAAAATTTTGCCATAAAAATGGAAGGCGCCAAACGTATCCTTTATAGAAATAGAAACCGGGACAGAAATGGAAGGAGGATTTTTTATGAAGAAGATGCGTTTGGGTTGTGTTTTATTGGCAGGATGTATGACAGTATCCCTGCTGGCAGGCTGCGGCATGGGCTCCGGAGATTTTTCCGGGATTTTTTCCGGGGATAAGGGAATGGCGGAGGGAGCCTGGAACAGCGCCCCTGAGGCCGCTGCCGAGGAGAACACGGATATGGCGGCGCCCATAGAATGGAATGCACAGGACTGGAACACGGAGGAGTACCGGGCAATCGACGAAAATGGCTTTGTCAGCGTGACTACCCAGCCGCTGTCCACCTTTTCCGCAGATGTGGACACGGCTTCCTACAGCAATGTCCGCCGGATGCTTCATCAGGGCATGGGGATAGATGAGATTCCGGAGGGGGCCGTGCGTCTGGAGGAGATGGTGAATTACTTCCGCTATGATTACCAGCTGCCGGGTGAGGATGAGGTTTTTGGCATTACCATAGACGGGAGCAGCTGTCCCTGGCAGCCGGAGCATGGGCTGATCCGGGTGGGGCTGCGCACCCAGGAGATTGATTTTCAGGAGACGCCGGGAACCAACCTGGTATTCCTGCTGGACGTGTCAGGCTCCATGGAGTCGCCGGATAAGCTGCCGTTGGTAAAGCAGGCCTTCGGAATGCTGGTGGACAGCCTGGAGGAAAAGGACTGTATCTCAGTGGTGACCTATGCCGGCAGCGACCAGGTGGTGCTGGAGGGGGCCAGAGGAAATGAGAAGGGCAGGATCATGGAGGCTGTCCAGTGCCTGGAGGCAGGAGGCGGAACCCATGGAAGCGCGGGGATTGAGACGGCTTATGCAATTGCAGAACGGCATTTTGTACAGGGCGGCATCAACCGGGTCATCCTGGCAACGGACGGGGATCTGAATATCGGGACCACCAGCGAGAGCGACCTGGTGTCTCTGATTCAGGAGAAAAAGAAAAGCGGGGTCTATCTGTCTGTGCTGGGCTTTGGCCAGGGCAATATCAAGGACAATAAGATGGAGGCCCTGGCAGATTACGGCAATGGAAATTACGGCTATGTGGATTCCCTGATGGAAGCCAGGCGCATACTGGTGGAGCAGATGGGGAGCACTCTGGTGACCGTGGCGGAGGACGTGAAGCTGCAGATGGAGTTTAACCCGGTGTGGATTGCCTCCTATCGGCTGCTGGGCTATGAGAACCGGCTGATGTCTGCCGAGGAATTTCGGGATGACGAAAAGGATGCAGGAGAGATGGGGGCAGGCCATTGTGTGACAGCCCTCTATGAGGTGGTATGGGCAGAGGACTCTGCAGAGGATGCAGGCCAGCTGAAATACCAGGCCCTTGTGCCCAGGGAGGGAGAGGCGCAGAAGGAGTGGGGAACCTTAAGGATCCGCTATAAGAAGCCGGGGAAGGCAGCAGCCGCAGAGCTGGAGCGGGCCTTTGGCCAGGAGGTGTACCATGAGAGCCTTACGGAGGCCAGGATGCTGCTGGCCGCGTCTGCAGCGGAATTTGCCATGATCCTTCGGGGCAGTGAGAACAGGGGGGAGAGCTCCTGTGAGCATCTGCTGTCCCTGTGGGAGGGCGTGGACTATGAGGACAGCCAGGAGGCAGCGGAGCTGCTGGAGCTGGTGAAGCTGGCCCGGAAATAGCGGCTGCGGATCGGGAAGCCGTTGGCAATCAGCCTGGGGAAGTCCATAAAAAGGGCTGTGAAGATGGAAAACATGGAAATCCATCTTCACAGCCCTTTGATCAGGCCTTTTTCTTATTCTTTGCAGCCTTGTCCTTGTCCAGCTCCTGGCGGGCAGACTTGGCCTTGGCCATCAGCTTGGCACGGAAGCCCTTCTTCTTGGGCGTGGTATCAATGGAACCTCGCAGCCCCTTCACGCCGGTGATATACAGGCCGCTGACAACAGCCTTCACTTCCTTTTTCACCGGTATGTATTCAAAGACCTCTGCATCGCAGAGCAGGGTCATCACCCGGGGGCCAACCTTGGCCTTGACAACCGGCACCTTGGAGCGGCGTAAAAGCTTCGGCGTCTGCTCCACTACCATGGACGGGAGACCGGCTTCTGTCAGACGCATCTTCTTCTTGTCAATGATCAGCATGGACATTGTCTGGGCAGCAGCGGCAATCTGTGCATCCTGCTCTTCCTTTTTCTTCTGGGACTTCCTTCCGAGAACATATAAAACGATGATGCCGATTAGCAGTACTGCGCAGATAACCAGTAATGTGATTGTTAATGGACTCAAGATTTCCTCCTCCTCTTTTCCTTTCAGTAATGAGATATTATATCATTGATTCGCAGAAAAATCAATGGTACAATAAAAATTAAATAGTAGGTGCGAGGGAGGAATATGTGATGCGGAGAAGTCAAAGGCGGGTCCTTATGGTCAGTGTGGTTTTGATTCTTGTGCTGGCTCTGGCCCTGGTGTGCTTTTTGTGGGTGGAGTATCAAAGGGACCGGGAGGCTCTGGCCAGCCTGGAGACGAAGAGACAGGAGCAGCTAAGGGAGTCCGGGACCGGGGAGGAGGCGCCGGAAGAGGGCCAGGAGCAGCCTAAGGGGCCAAATGCAGGGGAAGGGACGCCGGAAGAGGGACAAATGCCTGAGCCTGGGGAAGGCGGGAATTATGCCCCTGGAGAGACGGATGGGCCTGCGCCTGGAGAGACGGATGGGTCTGTACCTGGAGAGGCGGGGGCGGACAGCCTGTCCGGCCAGGAGGAGCGGCCGGTGACCTTGTTTTTTACCGGAGATATTATGCTGGATCAGGCCAATGTGAAGGCCAACTATGACAGGGAGGGGATCAGCGGGATCCTGTCGGATTCGCTGCTCACAGAGATGCAGCAGGCGGATATCACGGTGGTGAATGAGGAGTTTCCCTTTTCTGCCAGAGGAACCCAGGCGCCGGACAAGCAGTTTACCTTCCGGGCAGACCCTTCCTATGTCAGTGCTTTTTTGGACATGGGGGTGGATGTGGCCAGCCTGGCCAATAACCATGCCCTGGATTACGGGACAGAGGCCCTGTCGGATACCTTTGCCACCCTGGATGGGGCCGGGATCCCCTATGCAGGGGCCGGAGAGACCAGGGAGCGGGCGGCACAGCCCATTTATCTGAATCGGGGAGGCATGACTGTGGGCGTGCTGGCGGCGTCCCGGGTGATTCCCGTGGTATCCTGGAATATTGACAACCAGCAGCCGGGGATGTTCTGCACCTATGACAGCGCCCAGCTGGTGGCAGCCATCCGGGCGGCAAAGGAGAACTGCGACTATGTGGCAGTGTATGTTCACTGGGGCGTGGAGCGGAAGAATACCCCGGAGGAGTACCAGAGACAGCTGGCACAGGATTACATTGACGCAGGGGCAGACCTGGTGGTGGGCTCCCATCCCCATGTGCCCCAAGGAATCGAATATTACAATGGAAAGCCGATCGTTTACAGCCTGGGCAACTTCATTTTCAACAGCAGCGGCGCAGATACCTATGCCCTGAAGGCAGTGGTTACAGCGGAAGGGAATACAGAGCTTACGGTGATCCCGGTGGGAGCCACAGAGGCGAAAACCAGCATGCTGGAAGGGGCACAGCGGCAGGCCCTGCTGGAGCTTTTGCAGAGCATTTCTGCCGGAGCTTCCATAGACGGGGAGGGAAGGGTTACACCGGCGGCATAGCTTCCTTTGCCCGGCTTGCGTATCTTAGCGGCATATGCTAAAATGGTCGGTAGAACAAAAGGAGGTGAAAGGGCCTTGTACTATATTCTGATGCACAAAGGAATTCCCGTGGCAAAGCTGGAGCTGGATGAGACGGTGTGCGTGATCCGCAGAATCGACGAGGTGTATCATCCGAAACACCTGCCGGTTGGGATTCCGGTCCGCCATGGCGCGGTTGACCGTGCCGCACTGAATGAATGGTGGGCGGACCGTTCCATTCCTGCAAGCCGCAGCGGCGTGAGGCAGGCTTTGGAGACGCTGCAGCTTTCCAATCCCCGGATGCTGATTACGAAATGTATGGGCTTATCCCTCTCGGATCAGTACTGGATCCGCCCGTTTGAACGTGAGGATATAGAGTGGGAAAGGGTCAATTTTTTCACCAATGCCTTTACAGAGGATATGGGGGATCTCCTGTTTGGAAGAACAGAAAAGCAAGGGCCATGGAACATCCATTCTCCAGATAACACCTCTGATGGATGTCTGAAGAAGCGCTGGAAGCTGATGAGCGGCAGGCGCTGCCTAGTGAAGGGAGGGAGCGCCCCCCTTATGCTGCAGCCCTTCCATGAGGTGATCGCAACCATGGTGTGCAGGAGGATGGGAATTCCCCATGCGCCTTACTGGTTGGTGTGGGAGGATGAGGTCCCCTACAGCGTGTGCGAGGATTTTATCACGGCTGACACAGAGTTTGTCAGTGCCTGGCGGGTGATGAAGACCATGAAAAAGGATAATAGTACCAGCCTTTACCGCCATTATCTCAACTGCTGCCAGGCATTGGGGATTCAGGGGATGGTTCATGCCATGGACCAGATGCTGGTGCTGGATTATTTGATTGCCAATGAGGACCGGCATCTGAACAATTTCGGGCTGATCCGCAATGCAGGTACTTTGGAATGGATCGGGCCTGCCCCTGTTTTTGACAGCGGGTCTTCCCTGGGCTATGACAAGCTGCCGGCGCAGATCATAGCCGGCAAGGGGATGGAATGCAAGCCCTTCAAGAGAAGGCATGAGGAGCAGGTCCGGCTTGTCACCTCCTTTGACTGGATTGACTTTGAAGCGATAAAGGGCCTTGACCAGGACATCAGGGAGGTGTTTCGGGATGCGGGAATGTATGGGGATGACAGCCGCATACAGGCGGTTGTTTTATCCGTAAACCGCAGAGTTGCCCATCTGCAGGAGCTGTCCCGGGAACATGGGGCCATTGTGGACAGGCCGGAGGATGATGTGATGGAAAATGTGGCGGCAGCCTATATAGAAGAATGATTGTTTTCAGATCCTGTAGCAGTAGGTGTCTGATGTTCAAACTCATTTCAGTAATCGTTTTTTTGCATTACTGAACAGGAAAAACAGGGAAAATAACAAAAAAATCTCAGGGTATCTGGCAAAAAAAGATACAGAAATCAGAGTTTGTGAAAATAAATACAAAGATTATTGTGCAAATCGCCATGCAAAAACGATATTTGACTTTTGGAAATTGGAAAATTATAATAAAGAAAAACGGAAGAAACATGACCATAAGGAGGATAACGTAATGGCAAAAATTCTTGGTGTATCTTTGGGTACCAGAAACGGAAGCAATGACGCAATGTGTAAGGAAGCTCTGATCGCAGCCCAGGAGGCAGGGGCAGAGGTTTCCTTTGTGCATCTGATGGATTGGGACATCCAGCATTGTACCGGATGCGTTGCATGCTCCCGCAGCCTTGTTATGGGCAAGGGCAATGTCTGTACCAGAAAGGATGAATTTGACGATTTCAGAGATCTGGTTCTGGATGCAGATGGGATCCTGTTCGTGGATCCGATCTTTGAGTGCGGAGCCAGCGGGCTGGCACATACCATTATGGACCGCTTCGGACCGCGTCTTGACCGCGCCATGAACATGGTGGCCCATCAGATTGCAGAGCATGACCCCAATGCAAAGGATGTGGACCCCAGGCTTTTAGATACCAGATGTATTTCCTTTATCGGCATCGGCGGCTCCGACTGGGCGACAGCCATAGAGTACGATAATTCCATCCTGGCTCTTTCCGGCGGCTGGCCCATTATCAACAATGAGAAGTTCGCATGGTCCAAGAACATCATCATGGAGGACGAGAAGGTGGAGCGCTGCCGTGAGGTGGGGCGCAACCTGGCCCTGGCTGCAGAGGAATTCAAGAGCCACAAGGATGATGAGAGCTACAAGAAGAAGCTGTGGAAGGGCGACAAGGGTGTCTGCCCGCACTGCCATGGCAAGAACTTCTATTTTCCGGAGCAGCCCAGCGATGTGCAGGCAATCTGCATGACCTGCGGACTGGAAGGAACCCTTGACATTGTGGACGGCAAGCCGGTGTTCTCCTTCCCGGCCGAGAATGAGGGTCACGCACACGACATGCTCCAGGGCAAGTTCGGACATGCGGACGATATCAAGGAGAATGAGGGCAAGGCCATTGCCAACAGAAGTACCGAGAAGTATAAGGCAAGTGCAGAGCGGATTAAGAGCTTCAACATTCCGGAGATTCTTCCGCCTCACAAGAGAGGATAATCAAAATAGGTTCCAGTGAAGTAAGGGCTG
This sequence comes from uncultured Lachnospiraceae bacterium, assembly GCA_910588285.1. GTDB lineage: Bacteria > Bacillota > Clostridia > Lachnospirales > Lachnospiraceae > 14-2. The sequence goes on along the minus strand of CAJUQB010000021.1, from coordinate 16,721 downwards.
ACGCAGGCTGCGTCAGCCCTTATCGGTTTTTCGATGTTACTTCCGGATCACATGTCCGCTGTCAATAAAGAAACTTAACTCGTCCGGAGTTCTGGGGGGCGCATGCCATAATGCGTGCATCGCAGCCAGACATCTCCAGGAATTGGGTCAGGGCGGAATAAACCAGCTTGGCGTCCACGCCGCTGTAAAGGCCATGTTCATCTGCGCCGCCCATCTGCATGAAGCAGTAGAACACAGCGATGTATTTTACGCCGGCCTGCAGTGCACAGATGCCCTGGAGGGTAGACATAACCTGGGTAGCGCAGATATCCACGGAATCAGACAGCTGCTGCATGGCGCGGATCCCGCCGGTGGCCTCACGAAGCTCCCGCACAATATTGGCAAAATCCCTGCGTTTTAAATGGGAGATCATCTGGAGGTTGCAGCAGATGCCTGCAAAGGGATACTGGTCAATCATCCGGCGGACAATCTTTAGCATCCGCGCCCAGGGGAGACAAATATATGTTCTCTCACCAAAGGGTATACGAAATAGTTATATTGAAATTATTGCCGGGATGCTGGCTGCCCTAGTGGTCGGCCAGCATCCGATACAGCCACAGACCGGAATCGCTGAGATCCTCCTGGGTGAAGCCGCTGGTCTTGCTGCAGGAGCTTTTTAATATAGCAGAGCTCTCATTCTTGTTGGAAAGGTTCCAGGCTACATGGCTGACGCCGTATTCATCCATGGCAGCTACCCATTGGCTGGCCTGATCAAGATCCAGACCGCCGCTGCCGCTGGCATCGCAGATGCCGTATTCTGTCACAAAAATGGGAAGCCCTCGGGAGATGGCTGCGGCCATCTGACTGCGCAATTCCTCCTTGTGGGTGGCAGCGTAGAAGTGAAGGGAATACATCAGGTTGCCATATTCAGTAATGGGATCTGCGGCAGCCTGATCCACGTACTGGCACCAGTTTGGGGTTCCTATGATAATAACAGCATCCGGATCATTGGCCCGTATTACCGGAATGACCTCCAGGGCGTAGGATTTGATATCCGCCCAGCCGGTATTGCCATTGGGTTCATTGCAGATCTCATACAAAATGTGATCCGCTTCGGAATATTCGGAAGAGATTTCCCGAAAAAATTCCTTTGCTTCTGCCAGATAGGTATTGGGGTTGCTGTCCGATAAAATGTGCCAGTCCACAATCACGTACAGGCCCTGGCCGGCATCATTGGTTCTGTTGTCTGTGCCGGCAGAAGCGGCCTTGTCGTCCTTAGGATGATCGGAGGGGGGCCTGTGGCTTTCCTGGCCGCCCGGGGATGTCTGGCTGTCAGAGCTTTTCACACTGGCATTGTCCTTTTGTGAAGGAGCTGTGCCTGAATTGTTGCCGCAGGCAGACAGGAGGGGCAGGCAGATGAGCAGCAGGATGGCAAAGAAAAGGATCTTTTGTTTCATGGGCAACTCCTTCCAGGTATTAGATTTTACAACTATCTTCCAGGTATTAGTTTTTACATCTGGGGTCAGCCGGTTTATCGGCTTTTTCTGATACGCTTTCTTCTATATAGGAATATCCCAAGCAAAATGCAGCCGGTCAGGAGAACCGCAAGAAGGATCAGCGGGATCACCAGCTGCCGAAGGATGTAATTTCGATGGGAGGGAAACTCCCCGACAGGACGCTCCGAGGCACAGAGGGAGAATTCCAGCTCTCCCTCCGGCAGCCCGTCCAGGGACAGGGTGTATCCGTCCTCTGTCTTGGAAAAACGCTTTGCCTGATCCCCAAGCATATGGTAGGGGGTACGGATCACAATCTCAAGCGCCCCGAAGCCGGCCCAGGTGCTGGCCGGGGACAGCAGGTAGGTGTAATCATAAACAGACGGGGACAGCTCCTGGTCAATGGCCGGGTACATGGGAGCAGTTACCGTGTTGGTGATGCGTTCTCCCGGCTCTAAGGTGATTTCGTATTGATACCAGCAGAGCAGCGTGGGGGAAAGCCCACGGCCCCCCAGGTCAAATCCAATGGACGGACCGTTTCCCTTCAGGGAATCCTCCAGAAGCATGGTTACGACAGCATTGTACCAGTCTGTCCTGGAAACTCCGGAATGCTCCTTCCAATCCTCCAGCACAAGCTCGGAAAAGGTGAGCTCCTCTGTGGCCACAAGAGATGCAGTACCCGGGATCTTTTGGTTGTCGTCAACAGCGCCGTTTTCGTAGAACGTCCATTCCAATGGCTCCTTCAAGGGTTCCCCCAGCACATAGACAGTCATCAGGGGCTCATGCTCCAGAACCCAGGCGCTGAGCCGGACGGAACCGTCCGCGAAGCCGGAAAAGCCGCTGTACTGGGGAAAATAGATTCTGGTGCGGTTGCTGTCCACAGAAAGATCAAAGGCAGCGTTGGCCGCATCGTAGGTATTCAGGTCAACATCGCTGATGCGGTAGGTGTATTTGCGGACAGGAAGCTTTGGGGTGTAAAATGCATCCTCCACATAATTGTCCGCCAGGCGCGGGAGATCCTTTTCCAGCTCAAATTGTTCATGGGAATAGGAAAAGGAATGGCGCAGCTGTTTTTCTATTACATTGCCATTGACGGTAATGTTGAATTTGTCAGCGTCTACGTCAGTACTGCGGCTGTAGAGGCCGTCGATCCCGTAGGAAATGCCGTGGTAGGAGGGGGGATTCCCCATGGGGAACAGCAGTGTGGCCGTGACCGTATAATCAGCGGGATTGTAAAAGCTGTACTCTGCGGTTACCTGGCCGCCATAGGACTGGTAGGCGCCTTCATCCATAAAATAATCGGCCGGGAATTCCATGAGATCAAAGGTCAGAAGCTCCCGCTCCACCTCAATGGGACAGCTTTCATCTGTGACCATGGCTCCGGTGGAGGAAATGCCGGACCATCTTGCCTGGGCAGAATTAGCGCCTGCCGTAAGGCAGGGAGAGAGTGATAATAAGAGACAGAATATTCCGGAAAAAAGGGGCAGGAAAGAGCTTTTTTTCATAGGGATCCTCCTTACATCAGTGAAGCTGCATTAATCCTCCGGCTCCATCAGCCGGCTGATCAGCATGGGGATTGCAGGGTTGAGATTGCTCTTGTGCCAGATTGCCACAAGAGACAAAGGACCCTGGTCATTGATGGGGATGGAACGCACCGCGGAATTGCCGGTGATGGCGGAATTCTCGTCCAGAACGGAAAAGCCCATGCCGGATTCCACCATCAGGATCAGGTTGTCCACGGAACTGGCGTGGTAGATCTGGGGCGGGGTAAAGCCATGGATCCGGCACAGCTCCAGCAGGTGGTCATAGCCCCCCTGGGAGACCTCCGGGGATATGGCGATCAGGGATTCGTTTTTCAGATCCTCGATGGCAATGATTTCCTTGTGGGCCAGGGGGTGGAACTTGCTGATGACACAGCGGCCCTGGGAGGTGAAAAAGGGCTGGACGACAATAGTTTGATCCTGGTAGGCATCCACGTCAAAATCAACGGTAACAGCCACATCAATCTCATTGCGGGAGAGGGCTTCCCGAAGCTCCCGGAAATTGGCCCGGAACAGGTCGATCTTCAGGTTGGGCAGCATCTGGCGCAGGGAATTAATGCTCCTGGGCAGGAAATGCTCGGAGCGCTGATTCTCAATAATGCCGATCCTAAGCAGCCCCTCCAGGCTGGCCTGTGCCTGCCTGGCCCGGTCCAACGCGGCGCAGTACTGCTGGGACAGCCTGGAAAACTCGTCAAAAAGGATGGCGCCGGCCGGCGTCAGGCGGACGTATTTCTTGGTTCGGAGAAACAGCTGCAGGGAAAGCTCTTCCTCCAGGTTGGAGATGTTGCGGCTTAAGGAGGACTGGGCGACGAACAGCTGGCTGGCCGCCTCTGTAAAGTTCAAATATTCTGCTACTGTCATAAAGCATTGAATCTGAAAGCTTGTCATGATATTCCCTCATTTCCGCCTGGTATCTGTAATTTGAAGCGTGGTTTCTATTGCCTGTGGCCTGGTATCTGTTATATGGAGCGTGGCTCACATTTCTTCTGCAAAGTATAGAATCTACAGTAATCATAACATGTTTTGGGCTGGCCGTCCAGAAAGGATTTGCGGGAAAAGAGGGCGAAAAAGCAGATGGCCTGTGCGCATCCCGTGAGAACAGATTTTGGTTTGAGGGGCGATTTTTTTTATGAAATGATTGTGCAAAGGAATTTCATATGCTAGAATAAGACAGAGGTTTTGCGGAAGAAAACGGAGGCGATTTTATGAAAGAAATAACAAGACAGAGATGGGCCCGATTTGGCTGGTTCTGTATGTCCTTTGTGCCGTTGCTGGCATATACGGCGCTGACCCTGGGGGTAAGTACCATTCTCATGACACTGATCACGATGGTGGCTGTGATGGGAGGCCGTGCAGACGGGATGGGGCTTACCGAGTATCTGATGGGCTTTAGTATGCCGATTAGTATTATCTTTGCTGTTTTGGGGCTGGTTATTTTTGGGCTTTGGTACTATTTTGGATGCAAAAGGAAGCAGCTGCGCATTCCGGAGTCAGTCCTCAACCCTACCAAAATTGCAGCAGTGATTCTGGTGGCCTTTGGCAGCCAGTTTCTGGCAGAATATCTGATTTACCTGATCCAGCTGGCAGCTCCCAGGGTTGTGGAGAGCTATGTTGAGCTGATGGAGATGGCCGGAATTGAAGAGATTACATGGGCCACCATCCTGTATGTGGTGATCCTGGGGCCAATGGCAGAGGAGCTGGTGTTTCGCGGCGTAACGCTTTTTTATGCCCAGAAGTCTACCAGGAGATTCTGGCTGGCCAATATCATTCAGGCGCTGGCCTTTGGGATCATGCATATGAATGTGGTGCAGGGAATCTATGCATTTTTCCTGGGGCTGATTCTGGGGTGGGTCTATCACAGGTTCCACAGCCTGTACGCCAGCACCCTGCTGCATATTGTGTTCAATTTTATGGGAACCTGCGTGTTGGGGAATATTACAATGGCATTGGAGGACAAATTGCCTCTGTATATCATCTTTCATATCATGGGAATTGCGGCCTTTGCGGCAGGCATGGTATTACTTCGTGATAGACGAAAGTCTGCGCTGGAGGAGCTGTTATGAAAAAGTCATATATTTCGGAGATTGTTAAAAATATGCCGGATTCCGGAATTAAGGATTTTTTTGATGTGGCAAATACCATGCCCGGAGCACTATCCCTGGGAGTAGGGGAGCCTGATTTTGAGACGCCCCTCCATGTGCGGCAGGCAGCGGTTGCTTCCATTGAGAAGGCACAGACGAAATACACGGACAACCGGGGGACCGTGGAGCTTCGGGCTGCCGCAGCAGAGTATCTGGAAAAGTTCGGCCTTCACTATGACCGGCAGGATGAGATCCTGATTACGGTGGGAGCCAGCGAGGGCATTGACCTGGCTCTTCGGGCAGTGGTGAATCCCGGGGATGAGGTGCTGGTGGTGGAGCCCTCCTATGTGTCCTACGTTCCCTGTGTGGAGCTGTGCCAGGGTGTGCCGGTTCATCTGGAAATGAAATCAGAGGACAGGTTCCGGCTGACACCGCAGAAGCTGGAGGCAGCAATTACAGAGCGGACCCGCGCGCTGATTCTTCCATTTCCCAGCAATCCTACGGGGGCCATTATGGAGAAGGCGGATTTGGAGGCTATTTCCGGTATTCTGATGGAACATGACATCCTGGTGATCAGTGATGAGATTTACGCAGAGCTGACCTACGGAAAGGCACATGTATCCATTGCCTCCCTGCCCGGTATGTGGGAGCGGACGGTGGTGCTCAACGGCTTCTCCAAGGCGTTTGCCATGACCGGATGGCGCATGGGCATTGCCGCGGGGCCGGCCGAGATCATTGCTGCCATGAACAAGATCCATCAGTTTACTATCATGTCCGCCGGAACCACCAGCCAGTATGCGGCCCTGGAGGCATTGACAAGCCCTGTGCGCGATCAGGAGATTGACGAGATGCGCAGGGAGTATGACCAGAGAAGGAAGCTTCTGGTGGAGGGTTTTCGGGGCATGGGCCTTGATGTGGTGGAGCCGGAGGGGGCCTTCTATGTGTTCCCGTCCATCCGAAGGACCGGACTTTCCAGCGTGGAGTTCTGCAGGCGCCTGCTGAATGAGCAGCAGGTTGCAGTGATTCCCGGGGATGCCTTCGGCGCCTGCGGAGAGGGCTATGTGCGCTGCTCCTACGCCTATTCCCAGGAGAAGATTCGGGAGTGCCTGGCGCGGATCGGCAGGTTCATGGAGCAGTTTTCGCCATGAAATACAGCAATATACATACGGGAATATTTCGGGAGCGGCCCAACCGTTTTATCGCCCTGGTGGAGATGGACGGCAGGGTGGAAAAGTGCCATGTGAAGAATACCGGACGCTGCAGGGAGCTGCTGGTGCCAGACGCAAAGGTCTATCTGGAAAAAAGCGATAGCCCTGGCCGCAAGACGGCGTATGACCTGATCGGTGTGGACAAGGGAGCGCTGTACGTGAATATGGATTCCCAGGCGCCCAACAAAATGGTCCGGGAATGGCTAGTGGCCCAGGGCTGGGAGTATGTTCGGCCGGAGGCGAAATACGGCGATTCCAGGATCGATTTTTACATGGAAGGGCCAGGAGAGCGCAGGGCCTTTCTGGAGGTTAAGGGAGTGACCCTGGAGGAGGATGGAGTGGCCCGGTTCCCGGACGCCCCCACGGAGCGGGGCATAAAGCATATGAAGGAATTGATGCGTGCCGTATCAGAGGGCTATGAAGGTTATATTCTGTTTGTAATCCAGATGAAGGGCGTACATTTGTTTGAGCCAAATGACAGGACGCACCCGGCCTTTGGGGAGACTCTGCGGGAGGCGGCCAGAGCCGGTGTGAAGGTGCTTGCTTACGATTGTCTGGGGAAGCCGGGGGAGATACGGATGGATGCGCCGGTGGAGGTAAGGCTTGGCATCGAGGCGTGAGACAGCCGGCTGCGAGAAGGCAGGGTTGGAATGAAGGCGTGAGACAGCCGGCTGCGAGAAGGCCAGAGTTGGAATGAAGGCGTAAGACAGCCGGCTGTGGGAGTGAGGAGAAGCTATGCTGGAAGAATTTGAAAAGGACAGGATAATAGAGCCGCTGCTTCAATGGTTCGGCGCCAATGCCCGTAGGCTGCCCTGGAGGGAGGAGGTAACGCCCTATCGGGTGTGGGTGTCGGAGATTATGCTCCAGCAGACCAGGGTGGAGGCGGTAAAGCCGTATTTTCAGCATTTTATGGAGGCACTGCCGGATGTGAGGGCATTGGCAGAATGCCCGGAGGATGTGCTGCTGAAGCTGTGGGAGGGGCTGGGCTATTACAACCGTGTCCGAAATATGCAAAAGGCTGCCCAGACGGTGATGCAGGAGTATGGGGGACAACTTCCGGCTGATTATGATGCGCTGCTGTCCCTTTCCGGGATCGGACATTACACGGCAGGGGCCATTGCTTCCATTGCCTTTGGGATTCCGGTTCCGGCAGTGGATGGGAATGTGCTGCGGGTGATTACCCGGCTTTGCGGCGACGAGTCGGATATTATGAAGCAGTCTGTCCGGAACGGGATGGAGCAGGAGCTTCTAAGGTTCATGCCAAAGGATCGGGCGGGAGCCTTTAACCAGGCGCTGATGGAGCTTGGGGCGGTTGTCTGTGTGCCAAACGGTGCGCCTTTGTGCGCAGGCTGTCCATGGGAGGCCTCCTGCCGGGCCAGGGCTGCCGGCAGCTGGGAGCGGATTCCCGTAAAAACGAAGGCCAAGGCCAGGCGGATTGAGGCCAGAACCGTTTTCGTGATCCGCATTGGCGACCAGGTGGCGCTGAACCAAAGGCCGGGGAAGGGACTTCTGGCAGGGCTCTACGAATTCCCCAACACGGCGGGGCATCTGAATGAGCAGCAGGCCCTTTGCTGGGTTCAGGAGCAGGGGATTGCGCCTCTGCGGATCCAGCCCCTGGAGGAGGCGAAGCATATTTTTTCCCATGTGGAATGGCACATGCAGGGATATATGATTCAGGCGGATGAGCTGGAGCATCCGGATGATAAGCTGTTGTTTGTGGAGGTGGATGAGACACGAAGGCGGTATCCGATTCCGGCGGCTTTTGCGGCTTATACCAGGTATATGAATATCCCCCTGGGCGTGGAGCGGATGAGAATGGAGCCGGGAAATGAAAAGAACCAGGGCATTGTGAAAATGATTGAAAAATGAAATATTGCACGTTATAATAAGCATGGGCAGGCCTTTCAAACATGCTTTAGGAGGCGGCTTATACCATTTCATTCATACGAAGGAGGCAGTTATGAAGCAGGATCTGATTGTAATCTTAGATTTGGGCAGTACGAACAACACGGTGCTTGCGCGGGATATCCGCGGGCTGGGGGTGTACAGCGAGATTCATCCCCATGATATTACCTTGGAGGAGCTGAAGGCGCTGGAAAATGTAAAGGGTATCATTTTGAACGGTGGGGAGAACCGTGTGGTGGATGGCTGTGAGGTAGAGGTACGGCCGGAATTGTACGAGCTGGGATATCCCATAATTTCTGTGGATTATCCCCAGTCAAAATGTGCCACACAGCTTTCAGAGCTGCCTGATCCGGAGACCCTGAAGAAATTTGTTTTTGATGAGTGCGGGGCAGAGGCTAACTGGAATATGAAGAATTTTATTGCGGATCAGGTGGAGCTTGTCCGCAGGCAGGTGGGGGACAAAAAGGTTCTCCTGGCCCTTTCCGGAGGCGTGGATTCTTCTGTGGTGGCAGCTCTGCTGATCAGGGCCATTGGCCAGCAACTGGTATGCGTCCATGTGAACCACGGCCTGATGCGCAAGAATGAGTCAGAGAGTGTTGTGAAGGTATTCCAGAATGAGCTCCATGCAAACCTGATCTATGTGGATGCCGTGGACCGGTTCCTGGGCAAGCTGGAACATGTGGCTGACCCGGAGCAGAAGCGCAAGATCATTGGCGGAGAATTTATCCGCGTATTCGAGGAGGAGGCCCGGAAGCTTGAGGGGATTGAGTTCCTGGGGCAGGGGACGATCTACCCGGATATTATTGAGAGCGGCACCAAGACCGCCAAGATGGTTAAGTCCCACCACAATGTGGGCGGCCTGCCGGAGGATCTGCAGTTTGAGCTGGTGGAGCCCTTGAAGCAGCTGTTTAAGGATGAGGTGCGGGCCTGCGGCGTGGAGCTGGGGCTGCCTCACGAGATGGTATACCGCCAGCCCTTCCCAGGGCCTGGACTGGGGGTACGCTGTCTGGGTGCGATTACGAGAGAGCGCCTGGAGGCTGTGCGTGAGTCGGATGCAATCCTGCGGGAGGAGTTTGCCAGGGCCGGGCTGGATAAGAAGGTGTGGCAGTATTTTACCGTGGTGCCGGACTTTAAGTCTGTGGGCATGAAGAACCATGAGCGGGTATTTGAGTATATGGTGATTGTGCGGGCCATCAACACGGTGGATGCTATGACAGCTACCGTGGAGAAGGTGGATTGGGAGGTACTGGAGCGGATTACGGAGCGGATTCTGGCGGAGGTTGCGAATGTGAACCGGGTGTGCTATGATATGAGTCCTAAGCCGCCGGCTACGATTGAGTTCGAATAAACAAAAATGCTTAGTAAACCCAGTGTTTATGCGGGTTTGCGGGCTTTGGAAAGGTCTTTTGATAACAAATTGATAACAGTTGTTTGAATGCGATTATTCTTACTGTCAAGTGGTTTGTTGGTGGGAGAATGATTTGCAAGAGGTTTGGACGGCTGGCATAAATCCATATTATAACGCCCTTAGCTGTGGGTAGGAACTCATGGCTGAGGGCGTTTTTTTCGTGCTTGTCAATCGGTTTTCAGTTTGTCCTTGAACGCTTTGGCTAAGGTATCGCTCAATTCCTCAGAGGGGACTTTCGCCCAATGCTGCGTGGTGTCAAACTTCGGATAATTGTACCGCCACTGGTCGTAATCTTCCCTGCTGATTTCCTCATCAGAGAGCTTGTCTGCTTGTTCTTTCCAAGCAGAGAGCATTTTCAGCAGTTCGGCGGCATCCTTATTTTTATCTTTGTTGACTTTTAAGCAGATTTCACCGTCTGATTTACTGACGGTAAGACCGTAAATGTCCTCTAGGGTAAATAAGGTGTGCATAAGCCCGATGTAGCTGTCAATGTCGGGTATGTCCAGTGCTTGCGGTGCAACGTCCAAAGCCTGTGCCAGTGCAGCAGTAAGCTCTGCTTTTGGCTTACGAGAGCCTGTTTCGTACTGTGCCAGACGCACATCCGCTGATTTTTCGGGAAACCCGACAAGCATACCAAGGTATTTCTGTGTCATGCCCCGCATGATGCGGAAAAAATGTATTCTTTCGCCAATCGCCATAATATTTCACTCCTTGTTCCTATGTTTATAAGGAGTATAGCATATATGTTTAGAGAAAGTCAAGTGTAAACGAAACAAAAAAGTTTAATATTTTCTTACAAACCTATTGACAGTAGCAAAAATGTTTAGTATTATAAATTAAGCAAAAACGCTTAGAAAAAGAAACGCCGCAAGGGCATACCTATATGCCCAGAGTACTGGGCGGCAATAAGGAAAGGAGAGGTTGTATGGACAACAAATTTATCCGTGTGGACGAGGTGGCGCAAGAGCTTTCCGTATCAAAGCCTTATGCTTACAAGCTCATCAAGAAACTGAATGACGAGCTGAAGGAGCAGGGCTTTATCACGATTGCGGGGCGTGTCAACCGCCAGTATTTTGAGGAAAGGCTCTACGGGGCAGGAGAAAAACAGGGAAAGGAGATGGATTAAATGCCAGTATTTAAGAATGAGGGCAACGGCACATGGTATGTGATGGCAAGGTATGTGAATTGGAAGGGCGAACGTAAACAGAAGTGCAAGCGTGGGTTTGCCACAAAGCGGGAGGCACAGGAATGGGAGCGGAAATTCCAGTTGCAAAATTCCGCTGACCTTGACATGGACTTTGAAGCCTTTACAGAGCTTTATGCGAATGATGTCAAGAACAGATTGAAAGAAAACACTTGGCTGACAAAGGAGCATATCATTCGGACGAAGATTCTTCCGTACTTCGGCAAGATGAAAATTAGCGGGATTGGCACAAAGGAAATCATTGCATGGCAGAATGAGCTGCTTGCCTACCGTGATGAAAAACGCAATCCTTATTCGCAGACGTATCTGAAAACTGTCCACAACCAGCTTTCCGCTATCTTCAACCATGCGGTGAGGTATTACGACCTCCGCTCCAACCCTGCGGCAAAGGCGGGGAACATGGGGAGCGAGGAACACAAGGAAATGCTGTTCTGGACGAAAGAGGAATATAAGAGGTTTGCGGATGAAATGATGGACAAGCCAGTTTCCTTTTACGCCTTTGAAATGCTCTATTGGTGCGGAATCCGAGAGGGTGAATTATTAGCTTTGACCGCTGCTGATTTCAATTTTGATAAGGAAACAGTCACGATTAACAAATCCTATCAGCGTCTGCATGGGGAAGATGTGATTACTTCTCCGAAAACAAAAAAGAGCAACCGTACAATCAAAATGCCGAAGTTTCTATGCGAGGAAATGCAGGAATATATCGGTATGTTGTACGGTTTAAAGAAGAAAGACCGCATTTTCACAGTGACAAAGAGTTATCTCCATCACGAAATGGACAGGGGCGCAAAAGCCGCAGGGGTGAAACGCATACGGATTCACGATTTGCGGCACCCGTATGTCAAGCCCACGACAAAAAAATATGAAAACAACAATTGCAAACATATTTCTTTATGCTTACAATTGCTGTTCATACCCTCATGGAAATAGTACAAATGAAGCTAATACAAAATCTTTACGACTGAATTGTACTGATGATCTTTTGAAGTTCCTCGTTAATTATCTCTTCTGCAACGAAGCCTTCTGTTTGGCTGGTTTCTTTATTTCTTCTCATTGCAATAAGAAAGGCAACAACATCCTTCTTGGTTTCTTTTAAAAGAATCAAAAATTCATGAGTTGTTACAAATACATTCATACGCGAATAGGCGTCCTCTACATCAATAAATTCACTGAGAGTTTCCTTATTTACTTGGCGTGTTTCTACAACTAGCCTGACTGCTGTTTTTCCACGAGAGGTACAATAGCTGATAACTTTTGCAAGCGATGTATCATCTGTAACAAGCGTTTCTTTGATGTGTTTTACAAGTTCTTCGTCAAGTTGGCTCAGCATCCACAAAAAGTTTAGCCCTCCATATTGTGACAGAGCCGCACCTGAATCTATTGCATTGATGCATCGCGACTTAAACACAGACTCAAGTTTTAAAAGCTCGTCTAATAAAATCGCTTGTTTATCTTCATTCGGAGCCTTATCGGTATAGCGCCCATGCGTTATTTCAAAATCCCGCAAAAGCAACGCTAATATTGATGGTTCGACCATTTTATCCTCAAATATGCTTCGCAGAAATGAAAAACGCTCCACCATATCAATTGCTTCCAGCAAAGGATCTACGCAAAACAGTAATCTCCATGCAAATGGAATGGTAAAGAACCCTTTTTCCTCAACTTCAAAAGAGCTCCACATCCGGCAAAGACATCGTATTAAAATTGCAGCTCTTTCAGAAGGGATATTTTTCGAATCACCTTTGTTCGCATACGCTTCAATTTCTTCTAGCAATCGAATAATTTTTCCATCCTGGTATAATTGGGTAATGTATGTTACAAGTTCTTTTTCACTTGCTTCATATATAAGTTTTCTCATAGTTGCAGTTGAAATTGCGTCATCTTCAAGAGAGAGGGAAAAATAGCGATCAAAGCATTCCGGAACAGCAATATTACAATTGATCAAAAAATTCCTATGATCGTAATAGCGACCAAAAGAATAGGTGCTTCCCAACGCCGCTTCCATTTTTGGAAATAGAATCCCAAGAATACTTGTGGCTGCTTCTTCATTCGCAGCAATCCCCTCTGAGAAAATATGACTAACAGCTTTCTTGATTTTCTCTTCATCAATTTTTTGACGATCATATGAGTAACTGCCAATTGAACCACATAGCATATCTTTGTAATTATTCAGAGTGGAGTAGATAGCCGGTTCAAATACTTGAAGACACGTCAGACCGAGGAGATCGACAGGATCGGTCTCACCTTGCAATAGCTGATATTTCAAGTAAAATACATTTGAATATCGAATAACATCCCGAATGGATTTAATATAATTTTTTACTCCATACTGGAATAATTCTGCCCATGTTGCTTTGTCCCATCGGTTATCCGGTATATCTCCAAGTATCCCATTGAGCTTTGAAAAAAGAGCATCATGAATACTTTCCATACTCGGCGCAGGTATTTCAAATGGAACCTGTATAACTTTTTCAAGGTATTCTCGTCCATCTCCGTGTTGCACTGTGCCAAGCGCACGCACCACAACATCATAATCAAAAGCAAGTAAATATACCGCGTTTGGGAAATCTGCTAGTGCTTTTACCAACTGAAAAACAGCGATAATCTCTTCTTCTGAAAGTCGGTCAATATCATCTATAGAGACAATTATTTTTAAATTCTCCTTAACCATTGTGCGGATAATCTCATCTTTTTGCCCCTGCATATCGTTACTCTTTCGGTTCATGCGCTTTCTTGCCTTGGTTGTAAACATTTTACCTGCTGCTGCAATTGCGGCTCCTGCATATGGGATAAGACTGGCTGCATCAAAAATATCCGCATATTGATCGACCAATTCACACACAGTATCTGCCGTAGGTTTTTTCATTTTTATTGCGCTTGCTAACTGTTTAAAGAATTGGGTAATAAGTTGTTTTGGATCAGAACAGAGCCAGGGATTAAACCTTAATATGACCACATCTGTACTACTGCGTTCTATTTGCTCTATTACCATATTTAGTAATGAAGTCTTTCCGCTTCCCCATGCGCCATACAGACCCACAGTAAAAGAAGTAGGAAAAGCTGATTGCAATATAACATTGGCAAGGCTTTTTACAAACGATTCTCGATTTAGTTTATCTTCAGAAGATTTCATAATGGGAAGATCCGGACTGATCATTAATACCACCTCACAATATCTGAATAATTTATATCAGTTAACTTCGATAGCTTTCACTCTCTATAAAATTCTGCATCTCTATCCATCTGACTTTCAAGTAAAGTCACAGGTATATAAGGTAATTCCATAGTGCTGCCTCCTGTCATAATATTTCGGAAAAGGCTCTGCTTTCATTACACCTTACTGTAAATCAAAACATCTCCAGCCATTTCACTTCAACCTTTTGCCCCTCACTCACAGCACTGCTCTCAATATTGATATTTCTCAGCATTTGCTTGAATGCCAAACGGTCGAAGTTGGAGCCACTGTGATTGGTGCCAATATAAACTTGGCTGATAAATAATTCATGCTCTGTAACCCACCTTCCTGCTTGCGTCAGATTAGGCAAAATTATTTTTTATCTTCCAACTCTTGTAATTCTTCTATACTTTCAAGAAAATGGCATTCCACCGGAGAAAGGATATCCTCCTGCTTTTTCCGATATTTGTCGTATTCTCCATGCGCCTTTTCAAGAGCCTGTTTATGAGTAACTCTTCCTTTTGTAGTTAAAATATCCCTTCTTGTCATTTTCAGATAGTCGTCAATTGTTTCCAGCCAGTCTTTCATATACATTGGTTCTTGATTCAAGGCATGGACTTCCGCAATATCTAAATACGCCGTAACGATTTTATTTAACGCATCTATTTCTTTTTCGCTTAAATAATTCTTTGCAACCTCTACATCAGAACGTTTAATCTCCTTTCCAGCCCACGATGTTAATCCCATATTGTCCTTATCTGCATCTGCCCGCTGATAGATTACTTCTGCCGCTGTGTGCTTATGAGCCGCCCAGTGCATTTTATTTTGTACCTGCTTAAAAAATATAATCGAACTCTCTGCTTTTGGGTCATAATCAATACTTGTTGCATATATTTCCAGAACTTTTCTCCAAAACACTTTTTCAGAAGAACGAATATCACGGATACGAGCTAACAATTCATCAAAATAGTTTCCGCCTCCAAGATTCTTAAGTCGATCATCATCTAATGCGAACCCTTTTTTCATATATTCCTTCAAAATAGAAGCAGCCCATATTCTAAACTGTGTTCCTCTCAGGGATTT
>CAJUQB010000021.1:0-1541 GCA_910588285.1 uncultured Lachnospiraceae bacterium | reverse complement strand
ATTACACTTTTATCTCGTTGAAATAATTCGGCCATCTGATCTATGGAGAGCCAAACCGTGTCATGGTCAAATGTAACTTCTATTTTTGTGACTCCATCTTCTGTAGTGTACATGATGATATTTGATTGCGTCATTATACCCTCCAAATATTAGATATTTATAGATGCCTAAAGTTCAGGAATAAACAGTCGATAACTTAATCTTATCGAATATTTCCTAAAAATGAACATTATTCTTGTATAAAAAGAGATGCAAGAGAAGCATACTCCCAAATACGATTCCTCACATTATCGTTTTTTTGAATGACGATACCATTCTCACTCAATATGTGCACAGCCATTGATATTGAATTGAACGAACTACCCAACTGCTTTGCAGCATGGGAAATGCTAGTCACAGGAAAGATCTTGAGGTAATCATATACGATCCAAACGCTCTTAGGCAGCAATTGTATTTCTTTTAAATGATTTTTATCTTTGACCACAATAGCTTCATACTGTATCAGCAACTGAGCTGATCTTTTTGCAGCTTTGCCTATAGCGTCTACGAAGAACTTAATCCAACGAATATAACCACCACTGTATTGCGTTGTTTGTAACAAGTCAAAATATTCATTCTTATTATGGTATAAGTATTCAGATAAGCATATCAACAGTAATGTTTCGTTTGCGATATCACGAAGTGCCATCTGAACTATTATTCGCCCAACGATACCATTGTATCGCTCAAATGGATGTATCATTTCAAATTGATAATGAACTAAAGCTGCCTTTATCAATGGGTCAGTGTCTTTGTCATTATATAAATAGGCAGAAATATCTGCTAGCGCTGGCAAAACTGCATCAGGGGCTGTAGGGTTGTAAGATTTGAGATTCGTCCTGACACCCAATAAAAAAGTCTGCTTGTCCCTAATATCAACTGGCTTACTAACTACATCACCATATAATGCAATTCCGCAAAGTTCACTTAAATCTGGAGCTGAAATAGTCCTATCCATCGCTGCTTTATAAGCTAGTTCAAGATTATTGATTCGTGCAATATCTCCTTTGTCGCCCCCACGACTGACAAGTACCTCTTGGAAAGAAGGAGCATCATAGTCAACCATCAGGGAATATGTGCATTCTTTTAATAGCATTAATTCGCTGAATGCATCTTTATTTGGGGCATATTTAAGAAGCCCCTCCAGGAATCCAATATTCCGGTGAGCCTCAATTAACAAAGCAGATAGTTCATCATCCATTTTATACATGCCCCCATGCATTAGAGGTCGAGGGGTAAATGTATAATATTTAAAATCGTCTATGTTGTCATCAATATGCTCAATATAGTCTCCTGTATAGGGAAGCATCTCGTATACCTCAATAGTAAAAATCTATTTTCATCATATCACAAATTTTGAAATAAGAAAAGGGCTATTACTTAAATCTATTTCAAAAATCTAAGTAATAATGAAATATAAATCAAAAATCGAATTTCATGACTTAGGCATAGTGCGGTTTCACTCTTAATCAATATGGGATTTTCGGTACTGGCGATTGGGG